>JAIRJU010000116.1 GCA_031260485.1 Pseudomonadales bacterium
CCGATTATTCAATAACGCCGCATCCGCCTGCGCCTGCGCAAGCCGCGCCGCATAATCCGGTACCCCCACCTCACGCGGCGCCAACGAACTCTCCAGACTGCCGCCGGTGAGTGCAGGCAAACCGTTGGGCAAAGTCACACGATCAAGCGGAACAGTCGCCGTACGCGCACTGTTATCACGCAGCGCCTCTGCCGTATTCACATCAACCGGACGAATAGCACGAGCCCCCACATCAGAAAGTGATGGCACCTCGACCAACGCCGTGTTCGGCATCGGCGGCAACTGCGGCAGCGTGATGGGTTGTACCTGGGGTATTTGCGGTATCTGCATCGCAGGCGGCGCACTCACACTCGGCGCCTGCGCCTGCGCTGTGTTTATTCCCGCAGTGCCCAAGGCCAGCAGCAGGGACCAGCATAGGGGCCGCAGGCGCAACAACGCACGCGGCCTACTTGCATGACGCATTCTCGTACCGCCTGGCTTGCCTTCACCGCGCGCGGTCTCGGCTACTACCATCACCAGGCCGAGGGCGTGGTTGAAGAGGAGGCGGTAGAGGTGTTGGTTCATGTTTCATTCCTACAGAATTTTTTGCTGAGCGACCTTGCCTATCAATCACGAAGCTTGAGGCAGTATCACAGAGGCGTTAATCCCGAAAATTGTCATACTGCAAGGGCAAACCGAATTCACCGGCGCGCAGCACTGCGATGACTTTTTGCAGATCATCGCGCTTGGCGCCGCTGACGCGGAGCTTCTCGCCTTGGATGGCGATCTGCACTTTCATCTTCAGATCCTTGACGTGTTTGACGATCTTGCGCGCGATGTCGGCTTCGATGCCTTGGATCACGGTGACTTTCTGCGTGGCGCGCTGGCCGACGATTTCGGGTTCGTCCGCCTTGAGGCAGGTGATGTCGATCTGGCGCTTCACCAAGCGGCCTTTGAGAATTTCCAGCATTTGTTGCAACTGGAAATCCACCTGGGCGTTCAGCGTGATGAGATTGTCCTTGAGCGCAAAGCTGGCATCGACGCCTTTGAAATCGAAGCGCGTGCCAATTTCGCGGTTGGCTTGATCGACCGCGTTGCTCAGTTCGTGCTGGTCTACCTCGGAGATGACATCGAACGAAGGCATATCAGAGCACCATCAGACGAATGTCGGACAACAACTGACCAAGGTAGGTGCAAAACGCGCCGCCATCGGCGCCATTCACTGCGCGGTGGTCGTAGGAGAGCGAATACGGCAGCAGGGTGCGCGGTACGAAATCCTTGCCAGTCCATACCGGTTTGACCGCAGCGCGCGACACGCCGAGGATCGCCACTTCCGGCGCGTTCACGATGGGCGTGAAGCCCGTGCCACCGATGTTACCCAGGCTGGAAATGGTGAAACAGGAGCCTTCCATGTCTTCCTTGGCGAGTTTGCGGTCTTTGGCCTTGGCGCCGAGCGCGGCGATGTCCGCGGCGATTTGCCAGATGGACTTTTTATCAGCGTCCTTCACCACTGGCACCATGAGACCGGCGGGTGTGGAGACCGCCACGCCGATGTGCACGTACTTTTTCTGAATCAACTTGGTGCCGGAAGAATGCAGCGACACATTGAACTGCGGATGCGCCAGCAGCGCCTGCGCGCAGGCTTTGACGATGAACGGCAGCGGCGTGAGCTTGATGCCTTTTTTGTCGGCCAGCGCTTTCTGCGCGTTGCGGAAGGCTTCGAGATCGGTGATGTCGGCTTCGTCAAACTGCGTAACGTGCGGCACGTTGAGCCAGTTGCGCGCCATGTTCTGCGCGGTGATGCGGTGCAGCTTGGTCATTTCCACTTCGTCGATCGGGCCAAACTTGCTGAAGTCGAGGTCGGCAATCGCGGGGATGCCGCTGCCAACGTTGCTACCCACGGACACGGCGCCCTTCATCACGGCTTTGACGAAATTGTGCAGGTCTTCCTTGACGATGCGGCCTTTGAGGCCGGTGCCGCCGACCCTCGCCAGATCGACGCCTAACTCGCGCGCCAGTTTGCGCACGGCGGGGCCGGCATAGACACTACCCGTGGTGACTGAGCCCGTGGTGGCCGATGTGCTAGCCAAGGCGCTGGCCGCCGCTTCAGTGGCTGGCGTTGGCGCAAGTGCGGCGGCAGGTTTCGCGGCCTCGGCCTTGGCGGCTGTGGCCTCTGGTGCAGGCGCGGCAGCGCCGGCCACTTCCATCTCCAGAATCAGCGCGCCTTGGGATACTTTGTCGCCCACTTTCACCTTGATCGCGGTGACTTTGCCGGCGGCGGGCGACGGCACTTCCATGGCGGCTTTGTCGGTTTCGAGCGTGATGAGGCCGTCTTCTTTCTTCAGCAGATCGCCTACTTTCACCAGGATGTCGATCACATCGACATCCTGAGCGCCGCCAAGATCCGGCACGGTGACGGCCTGCACGGAAGCGGCGGCGGAGGCTCTGGCGGGAGCTGGCGCGGCGGCCTTGGCCACCTCTGGCACAGCGGCGGCTTTGGGCGCTGGTGCTTTGGGCGCTGTAGCGGCGCCAGCGAATTCCAGAATGGCAAGTTCAGAACCTGACTTCACCTGGGAGCCCACCTTCACCAGCAACTCCTTGATCACCCCGCCTTTGCTGGCGGGAATTTCCATGGCGGCCTTGTCGCTTTCCAGCACCACGAGCGAGGCGTTCGCCTCGATGCTGTCTCCGGCTTTCACCAGCACCTCGATGACCTCTACCGCGTCATCGGTTCCCAAATCGGGAACCAGAATTTTTTCCACTGCCACGTGTGTTACTCCTGCATTTGTTCGGTTGAGTTCGGGTCTGTTTATTTACAGCAAAACCGGGTTGGTTTTTTCGGGGTCCAGCGCGAAAGTCTTGATGGCGCTACTGACCACCGACGCCTTGATCTGGCCCTGCTTGGCCAGTTCGTTGAGCGCGGCCACCACTACGTAGTAGCGGTTCACCTCAAAGAAATGGCGGAGTTTTTCGCGGCTGTCGCTGCGGCCAAAACCATCGGTGCCCAGCACTTTGTAGGAATCCGGCACGAAGGCGCGGATCTGATCCGAGTACAGCTTCATGTAATCGGTGGCGGCGATGACCGGGCCTGCGTGCTTGGACAAGAGTTCAGTGACATACGCCGTTTTCGGCTTGGCCTCTGGATGCAGCATGTTCCAACGATCGACCGCCAGGCCGTCGCGCGCCAGTTCGTTCATGCTGGTGGCGCTGTATACGTCCACGCTGACGCCGAAATCCTTGCGCAGCAGCGCGGCGGCTTCGCGCACTTCGCGCAGAATGGTGCCGCTGCCGAGCAGCCGCACGCGCGGCTTGTTCTTGGCGTTGCCGCCCACTTTGTAGTCTTTGGCATCGCCATCTTCGAGCAGGTAAAGGCCCTTGAGGATGCCCTGCTCCACGCCCGGCGGCAGGTCGGGATGCGTGTAGTTTTCGTTCATCACGGTGAGGTAATACCAGATGCTTTCGTCGTTCTGGTACATGCGGCGCATACCGTCTTGAATGATGACCGCCAGCTCGTAGGAGTAGGTGGGGTCATAGCTGATGCAGTTCGGGATGGTGCCTGCCATCAGATGGCTGTGGCCGTCTTCATGCTGCAAGCCTTCACCGTTGAGCGTGGTACGGCCCGCAGTGGCGCCCATCAAAAAGCCGCGCGCGCGCAGATCGCCAGCGGCCCAGCACAAATCGCCCACGCGCTGGAAGCCGAACATCGAGTAATAAATATAAAATGGAATGAGTGGATAATTATTGACGCTGTACGAGGTGGCAGCGGAAATCCACGAACTCATGGCGCCGGCTTCGTTGATGCCTTCTTCCAGCAGTTGGCCCTTCACGTCTTCGCGGTAGTACATCACCTGGCCGGAATCGGCGGGATCGTAAAGCTGGCCCTTGGCGGAATAGATGCCGATCTGGCGGAACATGCCTTCCATGCCGAAGGTGCGGGCTTCATCGGGCACGATCGGCACGATGCGCTGGCCAATTTCCTTGTCTTTGACCAAGTTGCTGATCAAGCGCACGAACGCCATGGTGGTGGAAATTTCGCGGTCGCCCGTGCCCTTGGTTTGCGCCTCGAACGCGGACAGCGCTGGAATCTTCAGCGCTTCGCTCTTGGTGCGGCGCTGCGGCAGCAGCCCGCCCATGCGCTCGCGCACCTTGTTCAGGTACACCATCTCGGCGCTGTCGGGGGCGGGGCGGTAGTATGGCACTTCTTCGAGTTTGTCATCTGGAATGGGAATTCCGAAACGGTCGCGGAAAGTTTTCAATTCGTCGAGCGCCAGTTTTTTGGTGCTGTGCGTGGAGTTGGCGCCTTCGGCGGAGGAGAAGGCGTAGCCTTTGATGGTCTTCGCCAGAATCACGGTGGGCTTGTCGGTACAGTCCACCGCTTGCTTGTACGCGGTATAGACCTTGTAGGGATCGTGGCCGCCGCGGTTCAACTCTTCCAGATCCGCGTCAGACATATGCTCCACCATCTTGAGCAGTTCCGGGCTCTTGCCAAAGAAATGCTCGCGCAGATAGGCGGCGCCGCGCGCCTGGAAGGTCTGCCATTCGCCATCCACCACTTCGTCCATGCGTGCTTGCAAGAGGCCATTTTTATCGTTGGCCAGCAGGTTGTCCCAATGACGCCCCCAGACCACTTTGATCACGTTCCAGCCTGCGCCGCGGAAGATGCCTTCCAGTTCTTGAATGACCTTGCCATTACCGCGCACCGGGCCATCGAGGCGCTGCAAGTTGCAGTTGATGACGAAGTTGAGGTTGCCCAACTGTTCGCGCGCGGCGAGGCTGATGGCGCCGAGCGTTTCCGGCTCATCGCATTCGCCATCGCCCAGGAAGGCCCAGATCTGACGATCACCCAGCGGTACCAGGCCGCGATTGTCGAGGTACTTGAGCACGTGGGCCATGTAGATGGCCTGCAAGGGGCCGAGGCCCATCGACACAGTAGGGAACTGCCAGAAATCAGGCATCAGCCAGGGATGCGGGTAGGAAGAGAGCCCGTTGCCATCCACTTCCTGGCGGAATTTATCGAGTTGCGCCTCGCTGAGGCGGCCTTCGACGAAGGCGCGCGAGTACATGCCAGGCGACGCATGGCCCTGGAAGTACACGAGATCGCCCAAAAAGCCCTCCTTGGGGCCACGGAAGAAATAATTGAAGCCAACGTCGTACAAGGTAGCCGACGACGAGAACGTGGAAATATGGCCGCCCAGATCGTAACCGAGCTTGCCGGCGCGCATCACCATGGCCAGCGCGTTCCAGCGCACGATGCCGCGGATGCTGCGTTCCATGTGGAGATCGCCTGGCAGGGAGGGTTCGGATGCGACGGGGATGGTGTTGCGGTAGGGCGTGGTGAGTGAATCGACGGGAAGCTGCTGACCAGATTCGGTGGTTTTGTTGGTCAAACATTTCAACAGGAATTGGGCGCGGTCCATGCCTTGTTCCCGGATCACGGAGGCGATGGAGTCTAGCCACTCCTGGGTTTCCTGGGGGTCGATGTCTCTCAGAAAGTCAGTCATAACGATGTGCTCGGATTGGTCTGATGCGATGAGGTCGGAAGGGATTCTTGTTATGTGTAGTTAAATTACAGAAGCGCTGGATTCTACTTAACAATGAGCAGAAATTTCAACTATTACAGGGTGTTATGTAGTAATACTACAAAGACTTTGTCCTAATTTGCAGCAAATGGGAAAAACTGCCCAAAATTCCATGCCCTGCCCTTGTAGTCAAACCCTGTAGTCAAACCACGCAGCCAAACGCCGTCGAAACCCGGCACGGCGCTCAAATGCTACTCCTGTGCCGCGGCCAAGAGGGTACGAAAATGCGCCCAATCGAACGCGGGGCCGGGATCCGTCTTGCGGCCGGGCGCGATGTCGCTGTGGCCAACAATGCGCTCAGGCGTAATGCCTGGATAGGCGCTCAGCAAGGCGCGTGTCACCGCACACAACTGCGCGTACTGCGCCGCGGTGTACGGCGTCTCGTCCGCGCCTTCGAGTTCAACGCCGATCGAATAGTCGTTGCAGGCTGCGCGCCCTGCAAATACCGACGCGCCCGCGTGCCAGGCGCGGCGATCGAAGCATACGTATTGCGTCAGCGTGCCCGCGCGGTCGATGAAGAGATGCGCCGACACCCGCAAGTGCTGGATCGCGGCAAAATACGGATGTGCCGCCGCCTCGAGGCAGTTGCCAAACAAGGCATCGACATGCGCGCCGCCAAACTCCCCTGGCGGCAAGCTGATGCCGTGAATCACCAGCAAGGTGATGTCGGCAGGATCAGGGCGCGCATCGCAATTGGGCGATGGCTGCCATCTTGCCTGTAACAGGCGATGAGCGTGAACGTGCATGGGTGCGCAGGGCAGAAGCAGAAAACGGCAATGCTAACGCAGGGATGGCCAGCGCGGCGTTTATAATGCGCCGCTTCAGCACCCGCAGGTCTGACGGATATTCACTATGACGGCCACTATGACGGACACCCACTACTTCAGCGCTCACTACTTTAGCGGCTTGCAAGACACCGTGGCCGCCGCGCTGCGCGAAGACATCGGCAGTGGCGACATCACCGCGCAACTGGTGAGCGCGACGCAAGAGGCCACAGCCACCGTGGTTTGCCGCGAAGACGCCGTTATCTGTGGCCGCCCCTGGGTGGATGAGGTGTTCCGCCAAGTAGACCCGGCGCTCAGCCTTGCCTGGCAAGTCAGCGAAGGGCAGCGCGTGGTGCCCGGCAGTGTGATTTTCAACGTGCACGGCCCTGCCCGCGCCTTGCTCACCGCCGAACGCAGCGCGCTCAATTTTCTGCAGACGCTCTCGGGCGTCGCCACCGCCGCGCGCGGCTATGCCGATCTCATCGCGCACACCCAAACCCACGTGCTCGACACCCGCAAAACCCTGCCCGGCCTGCGCCTGGCGCAGAAATACGCCGTTGCCACGGGTGGCTGCCACAACCACCGCTTCGGCCTCTACGATGCGTTTCTCATCAAGGAAAATCACATCAGCGCCTGCGGCGGCATCCACGCCGCCATCACCAGCGCACGCGCGCTCCACCCCGGGCGAACCGTGGAAATCGAAGTGGAAACACCGGAACAACTGGAAGCAGCGCTCACCGCCCAGGCCGACATCGTGCTGCTCGACAACTTCACGCTGGAAGGCATCAAGGCCGCCGTACAACAAACGCGCGGCCGCGCCAAACTCGAAGCCTCCGGCGGCTACACCCGCGACGCCCTGCTCGCCACCGCGGAAGCGGGTGTGGACTATATTTCCGTGGGCGGCCTGACCAAACACCTGCGCGCCACTGATTTCAGTATGCGCCTGCATGATGCTGCCTCTTGAGCTATATATTGCGTCTTGAGCTATGGTTGCGCCGCCGCGCTTGTGGGCGCTGCCACGCCTTCAACTTCAGCAGCACTCGCAGACTGTGCGGCCAGCGCCTGTTGGGCAGTTTCCAATAGCGCCAGCGCAGCGTCTTTGGTGTTGTCGTTGGCGCTAAAGGCAGGCACGGACAAGGTCTGAATGGCCTCCTGGTAACGCTTCTGATTGATTTGCGCCCGCGCTGCTGTCAAACGCAAGGAGGCGTCGTAGGGCGCCAGTTGCAGCGCCCATTCAAGGCCGCTGATTGCGTTTTGTGTCGGCAGCTCGCCTTGGCCTACGAAACTGCCGTAGTAGTACAGCAATGCAATGGGATTGTCCGGCTCGATCTTGTTAATGGCGAGGAAGTGAGAACGCATCTTTGCCCAGGCGGCGGGATCCTTGGTGTTGGTAGCGATGCGGGTCAGGGCGTAACCCTTCTGAATAAGCGCGTTCATGTGGTTGGGGTTGAACGCCAAGGCCTTGTCGGCGGCGGTGATGGTGGCGTCGTCGTTGCCTGCGGTGTATTCGGCTTCGGCAAGCACTGCTTGCACGTCAGGTTCATCCGGGTATTGGGTGGCAAGCTCTCTGGCCTCGCGTAAAACATCGGCAATCCGCTCTGTTTCACTGGCGCGGATGCCGCTGGCAAATTGCATACGCACGGCAAGCGAGGCCGCCTCAGCCGAGTTCAATTCTTTTATAGCGATTGGAGCAACGCTGAGCCGCCCATTGGGTATGCGCCAAGCCTGTATTGATCGGGCTAAATACCGCGTCAGTTCTCGGTTGAGCGCCGAGAGATCACCAAACGCCGCGCGCGCTGAGTCGAGTTCAGTTTCGCCACGATTCAAGCGATTCAGGTAATCGGCCATCTTCGCCTTGCCGTCCTGGTTTGAATACAGATAGTGAAAGAGCGACCAACTACGCACAGCGAAATTGTCGGCGCGTGTATTGCTCTGGTGAGACGCATGAGTTGCGCTATCCAGCAATTCTTCGATATCGATCTGTCGAACATCAGCGCGGGTAAAATCTTCGGCGCGATAGTTGTTGGGGCTGCCTAGAATCACGTCGCCATTGCGATAGAAAGAAGCGCTGGCAAAGTATTCGGCAAAACCCGTGTTAAACCAGGTTGGCGTTCTGGTGTTCAAATTTTGGCGCCTGATATGGTGAGCATACTCTTGCATGAGCACTCGCTCGGATTCAGAAACTTCACCTGTCGCTTTGTTGTGGATGGCGGGCATAAAGGCAGCGGAATTTCCAGCGCGGGGCACATAGAAGCCAAGGAGCCGGCCAACGCCACTATCACCCCTTTGAAGTTTACGCACCTGATTTTCATTACCCAGAACGTAGACCACGAGGCGATTGGAGGGGCTTGGCGCATCGAGGTGTGACGGAAATACCGTGACCATCGCCTGGTGATAGCGCTCCATCTTTTCAGAAAATGTCCGCAGATCGCGCTCGCTGTCATCCGCATAAATGACGAAATGCTCACTGCTGGCTTCACGCCAGGCTGCGAAGGTCAACGGCGAGTTTAATAGCACTAATCCAATCAGTAGGGCTTTCAGGTGCATGATGCTCTCCTTATTTCTTGCAATGATGAGTAAAATATGCGATTTCGCATCGCTACGCGCAGAATGACAGAGGATGGGCATTAGGATTGTGGTTCACTGGATCAATCCAGCAGAGCGGCGCGCTTCCGCAACCATACTCCCTGTAACACCACAGCCCACTACCGAAACAAAAACGACAATCGCAATAGCGACACCCCCCCATATTTTTTTTGACTGAGGCATTTTATCGAAGATCTCTCGATAGCGGGAAATACCTCCTCCATCATAATCAATGAACTTTCTGTTAATAATCATAAGTGAAAGCACGGGCAAACTTGCCGCCACAATAAGCGAAAAACCTTTTGGTATAAATTGAGGCCAATTTATACCAAAAACCAAGAAAACCATGTTCGCCATGATGAACAGCATGGAAATTTGTGTACATAAAATTACTATTTTAGCTTTCATGTCGCAAAGAAAATCACCACTTAGTGTCTTGAAAAATGCTTCAAGCGATAAATATGCAAATCTCAAAACACTAATCACGATGACTTCCTTCGCGGTTGCCCAGGACGCAATTAATCACTAA
>JAIRJU010000251.1 GCA_031260485.1 Pseudomonadales bacterium
TTAACGCCGATCTGCGCCGGGAGGAACGCCGGGGGAGGGTGCAAGAACCAAAGAAAGGCAATAAGCGTTGGACAAGCCTTCCCCGCCTTAAATAGAATTGCCGCTCAGTATGCACGGCACTGAGACAGCAACTCCTGGTCTTCTATAGAGCACCGGAAAAGAGCTCCGGCAAAACAGAACACCGGAAAAAGCGGAATGAGCAACAGGCATTCCGCTTTTTTTTAAGCGCCGCGGGCGCGGTCTGCTTTCAGGCGCCGTCAACTCTCTAGTTTCTAGCGTTACCTTGCTTCGGCCTCGGCACCCCCCATGGCGGGCAGCCGCCAAAGGCCAAGCGTAGCGCGCAACAGGCCAAGCGTAGCGCGCAGCCTGCGTTCACCGCTGACGAGGACACAACTTTGGCAACAGCTTCGTACAACCCTGCGCTCCTGGTACTGGCGGATGGCGCCGTCTTTTCTGGCATTGCCATTGGCGCACCAGGGCTTGCCGTGGGCGAGGTGGTGTTCAACACCGCCATGACCGGCTATCAGGAAATTCTTACCGATCCTTCCTATGCCAAGCAGATCGTCACGCTGACCTATCCACACATCGGCAACACCGGCACTACGCCCGAAGACGATGAATCGGATCGGGTGTGGGCCTCTGGCCTCGTGATCCGCAATCTGCCGCTGCTCGCCAGCAACTTCCGCAATCAGCAAAGCCTCGCGGCCTGGCTCGAGGCGCGCAAAGTGGTGGCCATCGCCGAAATCGATACGCGCCGCCTCACGCGCCTCTTGCGCGATAAGGGCGCCCAGAACGGCTGCGTGATTGCGGGCGCTGAAGTTGCGGCCGATCCGGCGGCGGCCAAGGCCAAGGCGCTGGCGGCGGCGCGCGGCTTTCCTGGCCTGGTGGGCATGGACTTGGCCAAGGTGGTGTCCTGCCAGGAGTGCTATGAATGGCGCGAAGGTTCTTGGGTCTTGGGGCAGGGCCATGTTGTGCCCGCGCCTGGGCCCTATCATGTCGTGGCTTATGATTTCGGCGTCAAGCGCAACATTCTGCGCCTCTTGGTGGATCGTGGCTGCCGTGTCACCGTGGTGCCGGCGCAGACGCCTGCTGCCGAGGTGCTGGCGCTGCGGCCGGATGGCGTATTCCTCTCCAATGGCCCTGGTGATCCCGAACCCTGCACGTACGCCATCGCCGCGATCAAGGAGCTTCTGAACACCGACCTGCCGCTGTTCGGCATCTGCCTCGGTCATCAACTGCTCGGCCTCGCCAGTGGCGCGTGTACCCGCAAGATGCCCACCGGCCATCATGGCGCCAACCATCCGGTGCAGGATCTGCGCACTGGCCAGGTGGCCATCACCAGCCAGAATCACGGCTTCGCGGTGGATGAGGCCAGCTTGCCCGCCACCTTGCAGGCCACGCACAAATCGCTGTTCGATGGCACCTTGCAAGGCATTGCCCGCAGCGACCGCCCGGCCTTCGGGTTTCAGGGCCACCCGGAAGCCAGCCCCGGTCCGCACGACATCGCCACGGTCTTCGACCACTTCATTCACCTCATCGCACAGCGCCAAGCCGCCGCGCGCAAGTAAGGTCTGACACAGAGCCATGCCAAAACGCACCGACATCAACAGCATCCTCATCATCGGCGCCGGTCCCATCGTGATCGGCCAGGCCTGTGAGTTCGATTACTCCGGCGCCCAAGCCTGCCAAGCGCTGCGCGAAGAGGGGTACCGCATCATCCTGGTGAACTCCAACCCAGCCACCATCATGACCGACCCCAACATGGCCGATGCCACCTACATCGAGCCGGTGAACTGGCGCACGATCGAAAAGATTATTGAAAAGGAACGCCCCGACGCCATCCTGCCCACCATGGGCGGGCAGACCGCACTCAACTGCGCGCTCGATCTCGACAAGCATGGCGTGCTGGCAAAGTACGGCGTGGAACTGATCGGCGCCAAGAAAGACGCCATCAACAAAGCCGAAGACCGCATGTTGTTCGACAAGTGCATGGTCGAAATCGGCCTTGGCACGCCACGCCACGAACTGGCGCACAGCCTGGAAGAAGCCTTCGCGGTACAGGAAAAGCTCGGCTTTCCCTGCATCATCCGGCCCTCGTTCACGCTCGGTGGCAGCGGCGGCGGCATTGCCTACAACAAGGAAGAGTTCGAAGAAATCTGCCGCCGTGGCCTCGACTTATCCCCTACCAATGAGTTGCTGATCGACGAATCACTGATTGGCTGGAAGGAATACGAGCTGGAAGTGGTGCGCGACAAGCATGACAACTGCATCATCGTGTGCAGCATCGAAAATCTCGACCCAATGGGAATTCATACCGGTGATTCCATTACCGTGGCTCCAGCGCAAACGCTTACCGACAAGGAATACCAGATTCTGCGCAACGCGGCGATTGCCGTGCTGCGCAAGATCGGCGTGGAAACCGGCGGCTCCAACGTGCAGTTTGCCGTGAACCCCGCCGATGGCCGCCTGGTCGTGATCGAAATGAACCCGCGTGTATCGCGCTCCTCGGCGCTGGCCTCCAAGGCCACCGGCTTCCCCATCGCGCGCGTGGCCGCCAAGCTGGCCATTGGTTATACGCTGGATGAACTGCGCAACGAAATCACCGGCGGCGCCACGCCAGCCTCGTTCGAGCCCACCATTGATTACGTCGTCACCAAGATTCCACGTTTCACCTTTGAAAAATTCCCGCAAGCGCCGGATCGCCTCACCACGCAAATGAAATCGGTGGGCGAGGTCATGGCGATTGGCCGCACCTTCCAGGAATCGCTGCAAAAAGCCTTGCGCGGCATGGAAATCGGCATTTGCGGTTTCGATCCCATCGTTGATTTCGACGCCAGCGATGCCATGGAGCGCATGATGTGGGAATTGAAAGACGCGGGCGCCGATCGTATCCGCTATGTCGGCGATGCCTTTCGCCGTGGCATGAGCGTCGCGCAAGTGCATGAACTGACTCGCATCGATCCCTGGTTTTTGGTTCAGATCGAAGACCTCATCCAGGAAGAGGTGGCACTCGCGGGCACGGCGCTTGCCGCGCTCGACAAGACCACGCTCTACCGCCTCAAGCGCAAGGGCTTCTCCGATCTGCGCCTGGCCAAGGTGCTGGATGTGAAGGAAACGGCGGTACGCGAGCACCGTCACGCGCTCGGCATCCGCCCCGTCTACAAGCGCGTCGATACCTGTGCTGCGGAATTTCGTTCCAAAACTGCTTACATGTACTCCTGCTATGAAGAGGAATGCGAAGCTGAACCGAGCCAGCGCAACAAGATCATGGTGCTCGGCGGCGGCCCCAACCGTATCGGCCAGGGCATCGAGTTCGACTACTGCTGTGTACATGCCGCGCTCGCGGTGCGCGCCGAAGGTTACGAGGCCATCATGGTCAACTGTAACCCCGAAACGGTATCGACCGACTTCAACGTATCCGATCGTCTTTACTTCGAACCGGTGACGCTCGAAGACGTGCTCGAAATCGTGCACTTGGAACAGCCCAAGGGCGTGATCGTGCAATTTGGCGGCCAGACACCGCTCAAGCTCGTCACCCGTTTGGAACAGCTCGGCGTGCCTATCATCGGCACCTCGCCCGACGCTATCGACCGCGCCGAAGACCGCGAACGATTCCAACAAATGATTCAAAAACTGGGCTTGAAACAACCACCCAACAGCACCGTGCGCAGTTTGGAACAAGCGGTCACCGAAGGCGCCAAGATCGGCTATCCGCTGGTGGTGCGCCCCTCTTACGTGCTCGGTGGCCGCGCGATGGAAATCGTGTACAACGAAGCCGAACTGCGCCGCTACATCAACGACGCCGTGAATGTGTCCAACGAAAGCCCGGTATTGCTCGACTATTACCTCAACGCCGCCATCGAGATCGACGTCGATGTGGTGAGCGACGGCAAGGACGTGGTAGTGGGCGCCATCATGCAGCACATCGAACAGGCCGGCGTGCATTCGGGCGACTCCGCCTGTTCGTTACCGCCGTATAGTCTGCCGAAAGACGTGCAGGACAAGATTCGCGCGCAGTGCACGCAGCTTGCGCGCGAACTGAACGTGGTGGGCTTGATGAATTCGCAGCTCGCGTATCAGGACGGTGAGGTCTACATCATCGAAGTGAACCCGCGCGCCTCGCGTACCGTGCCGTTTGTCTCCAAGTGCATCGGTCACTCGCTGGCGCAGGTTGCGGCCAAGTGCATGATCGGCATATCACTGCAAGAACAGAATTTCACCCGCGAAATCGTGCCACCGTTTTATTCGGTAAAAGAAGCGGTTTTCCCGTTCAATAAGTTCCCCGGCGTCGATCCGATTCTCGGGCCCGAGATGAAATCCACCGGCGAAGTGATGGGCTCGGGCGCTTCGTTCGCCGAAGCGTTCTATAAGTCGCAAAGTCTCGACGAGGAAAACATCAATCTCAAGGGCACCGCGTTCATCAGCGTGCGCGATGCCGACAAGCCGCATGTGCCTGCGTTGGCGCGCAACCTGCATGGCTTGGGTTTCAATCTGGTGGCCACGCGCGGCACCGCCAAGGTGATCGGCGATGCCGGAGTTCCGGTAGAAACGGTCAATAAAGTGACGGAAGGGCGTCCGCACATCGTGGATATGTTGAAAAACGATGAGATCGACCTTATCGTCAACACCACCGAAGGCCGCCAGGCCATCGCAGATTCCGCCACTATTCGCAGCACCGCGCTGCGTCACCGGGTTTTCAGCGCCACCACGCTCGCCAGCGCCATGGCGCTGCATGAAGCGCTGTTGTTCGGCGGCAACACTTCGGTAAACAGTTTGCAGGATCTGCACAAGCTGGCCGGTTGAGCATCCAGCGTTAAGGTTATTAGTATGAGAAAAGTCCCCATGACCGTGGGCGGAGCCGAAAGTCTCCGCGCTGAACTCAACGATCTGAAAAACGTACAGCGTCCGCGCATCGTGCAGGCGATTGCCGAAGCGCGCGCGCATGGCGATCTCAAGGAAAATGCCGAATACCACGCGGCGCGTGAACAACAAAGTTTCTGCGAAGGCCGCATCAAGGAAATCGAAGGCAAGCTGGCCGATGCCGAGATCATCGATGTCACCAAGATTCCACAGGCCGGCAAGGTGCTGTTCGGCGTTACCGTGCGGCTCTACAACCTCGGTAACGAGCAGTCTGTAACCTATCAAATCGTGGGCGAAGACGAAGCCGACGTGAAAAACGCCAAAATTTCCGTCAGCTCACCCCTCGCCCGCGCCATGATGGGCAAGCAGGAAGGCGATGAGATCGTGGTGAAAGCGCCGAGCGGCGATATTGCCTATGAGATCGAGAAGGTCGAGCATTTGTGATGAGGCTTGAAGCATTTTGGCGTACATGCGTCATTCCACTTCGTGCGCAATGACAGTGAAGTTGGGTTCTGGCACCAAGTAGGTAGGGTGGGTGGTACATTGCGGTGGGAGGCAATTCGGCGCTGAGTGAAGCTGTACCTCCCCCAAGTGTCTAAGCGTAGGCTGGTCTCCTGCACACCTTTTTGCGTGTTTAATCCGGGATTGACCAACACAGGATCACAAGGTCTAATCCACAAACGCCATTGACTAGCCTGACCAACAGTTAGCCTATTATTAGTAGCAACCAACGCAAGCCCACACTCTCGAAAAATCTACCTCCTTACTTTTTCAAATTTCAGAAATCCCCATGAACCAACACCTCTACCGCCTCCTCTTCAACCACGCCCTCGGCCTGGTGATGGTAGTAGCCGAGACCGCGCGCGGTGAAGGCAAGCCAGGCGGTACGAGAATGCGTCATGCCAGTAGGCCGCGAGCGCTGTTGCGTTTGCGGCCCCTATGCTGGTCCCTGCTGCTGGCCTTGGGTACTGCGGGAGTGAACACAGCGCAGGCGCAAACACCGGCTGCGAGTGCGCCGCCTGCGATGCAGATACCGCAAATACCCCAGGTGCAACCCATCACGCTGCCGCAGTTGCCGCCGATGCCGAACACGGCGTTGGTCAACATGCCGTCGCTTTCTGGCGATTTGGCGCTGCCAAGCGCGGTGCGTCCAGTCGAGGTGAACACGGCAGAGGCGCTGCGTGATAACGGTGCGCGTCCGGCGACTGTTCCGCTCGATCGTGTGGCTTTACCCAACGGGGTGCCTGCACTCACCGGCGGCAGTCTGGAGAGTTCGTTGGCGCC
>JAIRJU010000275.1 GCA_031260485.1 Pseudomonadales bacterium
GGCATGTTGACCAGCGGCGCACTCGGCAACACCGCCTGCGGCAGCGTTATTGACTGCATTTGCGGTATCTGCATCTGCATCGCAGGCGGCGCACTCACACTCGGCGCCTGCGCCTGCGCTGTGTTCACTCCCGCAGTACCCAAGGCCAGCAGCAGGGACCAGCATAGGGGCCGCAAACGCAACAGCGCACGCGGCATACTCGCATGACGCATTCTCGTACCGCCTTGCTTGCCGTCACCGCGCGCGGTCTCGGCTACTACCATCACCAGGCCGAGGGCGCGGTTGAAGACGAGGCGGTAGAGGTGGTGGTTCATGGGAGAGGGGAGGGCTTTGGAGAAGTGATGAGGTTGATCTTTTGGGAACGAGCGTTAGTTTGGCCGACCTCGTGTTAGCCATATTTTGGCTACTCAATGGAGGTTCAAGGATTAGACACTTGTGTGCTTGTGTTGGTCAACCTTTCCCCCCGCGTGCGGGAGAGACCCATGCAGCGCCATGCTGCCGCTTTGCGCCCCGGAGCCAGGTTCCTGGGTAGGGCTTGAGGAGAGGGCGTTGATCGGCGCGCTGGGCATGAAGGCGGTTCAGAAATTTTCTTCCTTGCGCCGCGTCAACACTTCACAGCCGTTTTTGGTCACGGCAAGCGTGTGTTCCCACTGCGCCGACAGGCGGCGATCGCGGGTAGTCACGGTCCAGCCATCGGTGTTCGAGAGTTTGATGTGGTGAGTGCCGGCATTGATCATCGGCTCAATGGTGAAGGTCATGCCTTCCACCAGCATCAGGCCAGTGCCGCTCTGGCCGTAATGCAGCACTTGCGGCTCCTCGTGAAACGTGCGGCCAATGCCGTGGCCGCAATAATCGCGCACCACCGTGTAATGATTGCTTTCGGCGTGCTGCTGAATCACGTGGCCGATGTCGCCGAGCGTGGCGCCGGGGCGTACCAGGGCAATGGCCTTGTACAGGCATTCTTGCGTGATGCGCATCAGCCGGTCGGCATGGGCGAGCACCGGGCCCACCGCGAACATCTTGCTGGTGTCGCCAAAATAGCCGTTTTTGATGACAGTGATGTCAAGGTTGATGATGTCGCCCACCTTGAGGATTTTGTCGTCGCTGGGAATGCCATGGCACACCACATGGTTGACCGAGGTGCAGATGGACTTGGGAAAGCCGTTGTAATTGAGCGGCGCGGGAATCGCCTTTTGCACGTTGACGATGTAGTCGTGGCAGATGCGGTCGAGTTCGCCGGTACTGATGCCGGGCACCACGTAGGGTCCGATCATTTCCAGCACTTCGGCGGCGAGGCGGCCCGCTTCTCGCATTGCCACGAGGTCGGCTTCGGTTTTGATGTTGATGGCCATGGGGGCTCTTGATAGGCGCTCTTGAGAATTACTTGAGAGTTACTTGAAAATTAAAGGCTAGCCATTCCAGCGGCTGCCATTCTAGCGGTTGAATGCGCCAAGGCAAGCAAACAGCGCACGGCGAGGTTTTACCGCATGGCGCTTTGTGGTATAAAGCCGCCCGCTTTGCAGACCGCAAGGCATGGCGGCGGGGCAACCTGCCAATTTTTTAACGTCACACACGTACCGGCACATCCGCCTGGGTGCTCTTGTCACGGAATCTTCGGATGAAATTCCGCGCGAGAGTTGGCTCGATGGGGTACGTGGAGGCTGAACCCTAAGGAAATCATCATGACTGTAAGCATGAAAGACATGTTGCAGGCCGGCGTTCATTTCGGCCATCAATGCCGTTACTGGAACCCGAAAATGGCCCAGTACATCTACGGCGCCCGCAACAAGATCCACATCATCAATCTCGAACACACCTTGCCGGCCTTCAATCAGGCCCTCGGCATCGTCAAGGGCATGGCGGAGCGCAAGCAGAAAGTTTTGTTTGTCGGCACCAAGCGTGCGGCGGGCAAGATCGTGAAGGCGGAAGCCGCGCGCGCCGGAATGCCTTATGTCGATCAGCGCTGGCTGGGCGGGATGCTCACCAATTACAAGACCATCCGCACCTCGATCCGCCATCTGCGTGATCTCGAAGCCCAGGAAACCGACGGCACCTTCGAGAAAATCACCAAGAAAGAAGCGCTGATGCGCCGCCGCGCCAAAGACAAGCTGGAAAAGAGCATCGGCGGCATCAAGGACATGGGCGGTCTGCCGGATGTGCTCTTTGTGATTGATGTTGACCATGAACGCATCGCCATCAGCGAAGCCAACAAGCTGGGTATTCCGGTGATTGGTATCGTTGATACCAACAGCAATCCCGACGGCATCGACTACGTGATTCCCGGCAACGACGACGCCATCCGCGCCATTCAACTGTACGCGGAGAGCTTCGCCAACGCCTGCATCGAAGGCCAGGGCCGTGCGGTGATGGAAGCCGCCAGCCAGAAGGAAGAATTCCAGGATGACGCCGCTCCCGCCGAGGCGGGTGGCGAGAGCGAAGCCAAGAAACCGCGCGCGCCCGCCAAGCCCAAGGCCAAGGTACAGGTGCGCACCAAGGCCAAAGGCAAGAGTGAGGAAGCCGACGCACAATAACGTCGCTTTCACACGCTAAAACAGCAGGATAGGGAAAAGGGGCGTACAGCCCCTTTTCTCCACAGGGCCGCCCGGCACCCGGATCAGCGGCCCTCCCCACATCAGTCAGCAAGCAAGCAGTCAGCAAGCAAACAAACAGTCAGCAAGCAAAACGCAAGAGGAGCCGAATCATGGCAGAGATTACCGCCGCAGCAGTGAAAGAACTCAGAGCACGTACCGGGCTGGGCATGATGGAGTGCAAAAAAGCCTTGGTGGAAGCCTCTGGCGACATCGACCTGGCCATCGAAAACCTGCGCAAGGCTGGCAGCATGAAGGCTGCCAAGAAAGCCAGCCGCACCGCCGCGGAAGGCTTGGTGATGGCCAAGATCGCCGACGACGCCAGCTATGGCGTCCTGGTGGAAGTGAACAGCGAAACCGACTTCGCCGCGCGCGAAGACAACTTCGGTGCGTTTGTCGCCAAGGTGCTCAATACGGTCTTCACCAGCAAGAATACCGACATCGCCGCGCTCCTGGCCGCCGGTCTTGAAGAAGATCGCCTGGCGCTGGTCCAAAAAATCGGCGAGAACATCAGCGTGCGCCGCGCGACGCTGCTCGGCGGCGAAGGCCAGACTGTCGGCGCTTACGTGCACTCCAACAACAAGATCGCGGTACTGGTGGCGCTCAAGGGCGGCGATCAGGAACTGGCGCGTGAAGTGGCCATGCACGTAGCCGCCACCAACCCGCTGGTGGTCAATCCCGAAGACGTGCCCGCCGACGTGCTGGCCAAGGAAAGCGAAATCTATACCGCGCAGGCCGCCGAAAGCGGCAAGCCGGCCGACATCATCGAGAAAATGGTGAGTGGCCGTCTGCGCAAGTACATCGAGGAAGTGAGCCTGACCGAGCAAGCCTTCGTGAAAGACCCCGACATCAAGGTGGGCAAGCTGGCCAAGCAGGGCGGCGCCAGCATTCTGACCTTCACCCGTTACATGGTGGGCGAAGGCATCGAGAAAGAAGTGGTCGATTTTGCCGCCGAGGTTGCCGCGCAAGCGGGCCTGGGCAAGCATTGAGCGACTATTACTATTGGTGCCGTTACTAATTGGTGCCGCTACTATGGATTGCCGCGCATGACCACCAAGATCCGCAAGTACGATCGCATCCTGCTCAAGCTGAGCGGCGAAGCGCTGACCGGCAGTGCCGATTTCGGCATTGATCCCAAGGTGCTCGACCGCATGGCGGTCGAGATCGGCCAATTGGTGGGCATCGGCGTGCAGGTGGGCCTGGTGATCGGCGGCGGCAACCTGTTCCGTGGTGCGGCCTTGCATGAGGCGGGCATGGAACGGGTGACCGGCGACCACATGGGCATGTTGGCCACGGTGATGAACGCCCTGGCGATGCGCGATGCGCTCGAGCGCGCCGGCATCGCCACTCGCGTCATGAGCGCAATTCCGATGAGTGGTGTGGTGGAGCATTACGACCGCCGCACCGCCATCCGCCATCTGCGCGACAACGACGTGGTGATCTTCGCCGCTGGCACCGGCAATCCTTTCTTCACCACCGATTCCGCTGCCTGCCTGCGCGGCATTGAAATCGACGCCGATCTGGTGCTCAAGGCCACCAAGGTGGACGGTGTTTATTCTGCCGATCCGAAGAAGGATCCGCGCGCGCAGAAATACACGCGCCTTACCTACGACGACGTATTGGACAAAAAACTCGGCGTGATGGATCTCACCGCCATTTGCCTGTGCCGCGACCACAACATGCCAGTACGGGTGTTCGACATGAATAAAGAAGGTGCTCTCTTCAGCCTGATGGTAGGCAAGGAAGAGGGCACGCTGATCGAAAGCGCGGCGCAAGTCTGATCTCATCACGCTAGAGCCTTAAGGGGATAACTCATGATCAACGATATTCTCAAGGATGCTGAAGAGCGCATGAAAAAAAGCCTCGTCAGCCTCGATGTCGCCTTCAACAAGATTCGCACCGGGCGTGCGCATCCGGGCATTTTGGACAGCGTGCGCGTGCCTTATTACGGCTCCGACATGCCGATTCAGCAGGTGGCCAACGTAGTGGTGGAAGACGCTCGCACGTTGATGATTGCTCCCTGGGAAAAGAAGATGCTGATCGAAATTGAACGGGCGATCATGAAATCCGATCTTGGCCTCAACCCGTCCAACAATGGCGATGTGATCCGCGTGCCAATGCCGATGCTCACCGAGCAGACCCGCCGCGACTACACCAAGCAAGCCAAGGCCGAAGCCGAACACGCGCGCGTAGCAGTGCGCAACATTCGCCGCGATGCCAACACCATGGTCAAGGATTTGCTCAAGGACAAGGCGATCAGCGAAGACGACGAGCGGCGTGCCGAGCAGAACATCCAAAAGATGACCGACAACTACGTGGCGGGCATCGACAAAAAATTCGCTGAAAAAGAAGCCGACTTGCTAGCGGTATGAGCCGGTATCCATCGGTATAAGCGGCGGTGACGATCATGCGTGTGGCGGGCCCCACTCCCCAGGGCCACATGACTCCCCAGGGCCACATGAATGTGCCGCGACATGTCGCCATCATCATGGATGGCAACAACCGCTGGCTGAAATTGCAAGGCGGCAAAGGGCTCGACGGCCACCGCGCCGGAATGGAAGCAGCCCGCCGCATCATCCGGCTTTGCGCCGAGCGCGGTGTCGAGGCGCTCACCTTGTTTGCTTTCAGCAGTGAAAACTGGCGGCGCCCGCCGCAGGAAGTGAAGGGCTTGATGTCGCTGTTCACCCGGTTTTTGCAGCGCCAGGAAGTGGCCAAGCTGCATGAAAACGGCATTCGTCTGCGTTTCATCGGCAACCGCTCGCGCTTTTCCGCACAGTTGCAACTCTTGATGCGCGATGCCGAACAGCTTACCCGCGACAACCCCGCGATGACAGTAGCCGTGGCCGCCGATTACGGTGGCCGCTGGGACATCGTGGAGGCGGCGCGGCAACTGGCGCGGCGGGTGCTGGCGGGCGAGCTGAGCCCTGATTTCATCACCGAAGATACCTTGCAAGGGCACACCGCGCTGCACGAGTTGCCGCCGCCTGACATTTGCATCCGTACCGGCGGCGAGCAGCGCGTGAGCAATTTTCTGCTGTGGCAAATCGCCTATACCGAACTGCATTTCACCAACACCCTCTGGCCGGATTTCGACGCCAGTGATCTCGACGCCGCGTTCGCCGATTTTGCGCGCCGCCAACGCCGTTTTGGCCGCCTCAGCGAACAACTCGACGCGGAACGGTGCGAGGGGCTGCGCTGATGTTGCGCCAGCGTTTGATCACGGCGGCCGTGCTGCTCGTCATCGTAACGAGCGCGGTACTGTGGCTGCCGCCGCGCGGATTTCGCTGGTTCGTGGCGCTCGTCATCTTGCTCGGCGCCTGGGAATGGGGCGCCATGCTCAAATTGTCCATGACGCAGCGTGGCGCTTATCTGGCGCTTTGCGCCGCGCTGATGAGCGCCTTGCGGCTGGGCGGCAGCGCGGTGGTGCTGCCCCTGATGTGGGTGAGTGTGTTGTGGTGGTTGTGGGCCTTTACGCTGGTATTGCGCTATCCGCGCGCGGGGCTGTGGTGGCAGCCGGTGCCGCTGGCCTTGCTGGCGGGCTTGATCGTGCTGGTGCCGGGTTTTGCCGCGCTGAGCGAACTGCGGACATTGGAGCACTATGGCTGGGCGATTGCCGCGTTCATCACGCTGGTGGCCGCCGCTGACAGTTTTGCGTATTTCACTGGGCGCGCGCTGGGGCGCCGCGCGCTGGCGCCGCTGATCAGCCCCAATAAAACCTGGGAAGGTGTGCTGGGTGGCATGACGGGCTGTGTCGTTCTGGGTGGCGCGGGCTTGTGGTGGCTGTCGCTTGAACGCGCCTTGAGCGTGAATGCGTGCTTGCTGGCGCTCTTGGGCTGTCTCACGCTAGCCGCTTTCAGTGTGGTGGGTGATCTGTTTGAAAGCATGTTCAAGCGCTACTGTCAGGTGAAGGACAGCGGCAGCTTATTGCCTGGCCATGGCGGTATTTTGGACCGTTTGGACAGTATCACTGCGGCAGCGCCACTCTACGTGCTGGTGCTGCATGGCTTGGGGTTGCTCTGACCCATGCAAAAGCAAACGCTCACCATTTTGGGCGCCACCGGCTCCATTGGCATCAGCACGCTGCGGGTGCTGGCGGAACATCCTGGCCGCTACCGCGTTCATGCGCTGACCGCGCAGCGCAATGATGCGCTGCTTCTGCAACAGTGCCGCGCTTTTACGCCGCGTTATGCCGTGCTGAGCGAGGCGCAGGCGGCCGCGCGGCTGCGCGCTGCCCTGGCCGCAGAAGGGTTGGCGACAGAAGTGCTGGAAGGGGTAGATGCACTGCTGGACGTGGCGAGCGCGCCTGAAGTGGACAGCGTGATGGCCGCCATCGTCGGCGGCGCTGGTTTGCTGCCAACCTTGGCGGCAGCGCGCGCGGGCAAGAAGGTGCTGCTGGCCAATAAAGAGGCGCTGGTGATGGCGGGTGAGTTGTTCATGCACGCCGCACGCGCCAGCGGCGCAGTAGTGCTGCCGATCGACAGCGAGCACAACGCCATTTTTCAATGCCTGCCGATCGACGCGCAAGGACGTTTCGCGCAGCAGAAAGGTTGCGGTTTTTCCAAGCTGATTCTCACGGCGTCGGGCGGTCCCTTCCGCGAGCAAGCGCACGCGGCGCTGGCAGAGGTCACACCGGAGCAGGCCTGTGCGCATCCCAACTGGGTCATGGGGCGCAAAATTTCCGTGGATTCCGCCACGCTGGTGAACAAGGGGCTGGAATTGATCGAAGCCTGCCATCTGTTCGCGGTACCGCCTGCCAAGGTGGAGGTGTTGATTCATCCGCAAAGCATCGTGCATTCGCTGGTGTGCTACGACGATGGCTCGATGCTGGCGCAACTGGGCAATCCTGACATGCGCACGCCGATTGCCTACGCTCTGGCTTGGCCTGAGCGCATGACCTCGGGCGTCGCGCCGCTCGATCTGACACAGGCGGCGAATTTGCAATTTCAGCCGCCTGATCTAGTGCGTTTTCCAGGCTTGCGGCTGGGCCGCGAAGCGATGCAAGCGGGCGGTGCGGCGCCCTTGATCTACAACGCTGCCAACGAAATTGCGGTTGCTGCGTTCCTGGCGGGGCAGGTCGGCTTTCTGCGAATACCTGCTATCATTGCCACCGTTTTGGAGCAGGCCGCGCTGCCAGCGCCACGGTCCTTGGAGGACGTGCTGCGCTGTGATGCCGAGGCCAGAGCCTTGGCACAGCGTTGTCTGCCATGATGCCGCATCAGGATTCAAGCAAACCATGTCAGTGATTCAAGACATACTCACCAGCGTGCTGGCCATGATGGTCACGCTCGGCATCTTGGTGACTTTCCACGAATACGGCCATTACCGCGTCGCCCGCTGGTGCGGCGTGCGGGTGGAGCGTTTTTCCATCGGTTTCGGCAAGCCGCTGCTACGCTGGCGCGGCAAACCGCAAGAGGGCGTTCCTGGCGATGATGCCCAGGCGCACCGTACCGAATACGTCATCGGCTGTTTGCCCTTGGGCGGTTATGTGCGCATGTTGGGCGAGCAGGACGAGGTAAGCGCCAGGCTCAAATCCCATTCCTTCTCGCACAAACCCTTGGCGCAGCGCGCCGCCATCGTGGCCGCGGGCCCCATCGCCAATTTTCTGCTGGCCGTGGTGCTGTATTGGCTGATGTTCATGGGCGGTGTCAGCGGTCTGGCGCCGGTGGTAGGGCGTGTGGAAACCGCCAGTTTGGCGGCAGAGGCGGGCCTTTTGGCAGGCGATGAAATTCTGGCCGTCGATGGTGCGTCAACCGCCACCTGGCAAAAAGTGCAGGAACGCCTGCTGGATCGCCTCGGCGAAAGCGGCGCGCTGTACCTGACGGTACGCACCGAGAACACCAGCGCACCGCGCGAATTGAGCTTGCCGCTCGAACGCTGGCTGGCTGCCGCCAAGGAACCCAATCTCTTGGCCGAGTTGGGCATCGTGCCGTTCAACCAAACCTTGCCCGCGCGCTTGGATCAAGTGCTGCCCGAGGGCCGGGCAGCGGCGGCAGGGCTACAGAGCCAGGATCTGATCGTGAGCGCCAACGGCGAGCCGGTGCAAGACTGGGCGCATTGGCTGGACGTGGTGCGCACGCATCCAGAACAAGACCTGAGCGTGGTGGTCGAGCGCGCGGGCGGCGAGTTGGAACTGATCTTGCGCCCTACGCTGCGCCTCGATGCCAAGGGCCAGATCGAACTCGATGCCGAGGGCAGGCAACAAGGCTATATCGGCGCCTCGGCGCAGGTGCCGCAATTGCCCGCCTGGATGAACCGCAGCGTGCGCTATTCCGTGCTTGCTGCGATCCCCGAGGCGCTGCGCGAAACCGGCAGCAATACGTTGTTCGTGCTGGAGTCGCTGAAGAAAATGCTGGTTGGCTTGATTTCAGTGAGCAATATCAGCGGCCCCTTGACCATCGCGCAGGTGGCGGGGCAAACCGCCAGTTACGGGCTTGAATATTATCTCGGCTTTCTGGCTGTGCTCAGCATCAGCCTCGGCGTGCTGAATTTTCTGCCGATTCCCGTATTGGACGGCGGCCATCTGTTTTTCTACGGCATCGAGGCAGTGATCCGCCGCCCGATTCCACTCAAGACGCAGGAGTGGGGAATGCAGGTTGGGGTGACTCTGATCGCCTGCCTCATGTTCCTGGCGCTCTACAATGATGTGAACCGTTTGCTTTAAGGCCTTCCTCCTCAATGATTCAGAAGTTCGTTAAACGCGCGTTGCCACTGTGCATCGCGGCCTCCCTCGGATTGCCCGCCACCTCACTTCTGGCTCAGCCAGCGGCGCAGGTGGCGCAACAGTCATTCACCATTGCCGACATCCGCCTCGAAGGTCTCCAGCGCGTGGCCGCCAGCAGCGTGTTCGGCCTCTTGAACGTGCGTGTGGGCGATCGCATCGATCAGGCCGGCATCAGTCAGCTCATCCGCGATGTCTTTGCCTCGGATTATTTCAGCGACATCGAGGTGCTGACCGAAGACAACGTGCTGATCGTCCGCGTGCAGGAACGCCCCACGATTTCCGCGATCAACCTCAAGGGCAACAAGCTGATTCCCAGCGAAGCGCTCTTGGACAACATGAAAAAAGCCGGCCTCGAAACCGGCCAGGTGTACAAGCCCTCGACCCTGGAAGGAATGCGTCTCGCGCTCGAGGAACAGTACGTGGCGCAGGGCATGTATGGCGCCAGCGTCGAGCTTGATGTCGAGGATCAGGAGCGCAATCGCGTGGCGCTCAACATCAACATCAAGGAAGGCGAAGCCGCCAAGATCGTGCACATCAACCTGGTCGGCAACAAGGTGTTCGACGATGACGCCTTGCTCAAGCTGTTTGAATTGCGCAGCACGCACTTCACCTCGTTCTTCCGCAAGGACGATCGCTACGCGCGCGAGAAGATCAACGGCGATCTGGAACGCTTGAAGTCTTTTTACATGGACCAAGGCTACATCAACTTCAGCGTCACCTCGACGCAGGTGTCGGTGTCCCCCAGCAAGGAGCAGGTTTACATCACCATCAATGTCAACGAAGGTGAGGTTTACAAAGTTCGCAACGTGGAACTGGCGGGCGATCTGGTCGATTCCGAAGATCTGTTGCGCCAGGTGCTGCAAGTCAAATCCGGGCAGACCTTTTCACAGCAGTTGGTCACGACGACCTCCGACTTCATGACGCAGTTGCTCGGCAACCGCGGTTATTTCTTTGCTGAAGTCGAAGGCGTGCCTGCCGTCAACGAAGTGGATAAAACCGTTGATGTCACATTCTTCGTGATTCCCAACAACCGCACCTACGTCAATCGCATCAGCTTCGCGGGTAACACCAACACCGTCGATGAAGTGATGCGCCGCGAGCTGCGCCAGATGGAAGGCGCACCCGCCTCCAAGGCCGCGCTGGAACAATCCAAGGTGCGTATGGAACGTTTGGGTTATTTCGCCAAGGTGGATTACGCCACGACGCCGGTGCCGGGCTCTTCGGACCAGATCAACGTGGATTTCACCGTGGAAGAGCAGTTATCGGGCAGCATCGGCGGCTCGCTCGGTTACGGCCAGGTGCAGGGTTTGATCCTCAGCGCCAATTTGCAGATGGCGAATTTTCTCGGCACTGGCAAGAGCGTGGGCCTCAACGCCAATACCAGTTCGTTCAGCACTAACTACAGTTTCAGTTATTACGATCCGTACTACACGGTCGATGGCGTCAGCCGTGGCTACAGCGCGGTCTACAGCAAGAACGACTACGCCGCGCTCGGGCTCGCCAGTTACAGCACCAACCAGGTGAGCCTCAGTACCTCTTACGGCTATCAGCTCGATGAGAATCAAAGCCTGAGCTTCAACTTCGGCTACAACAACACCAAGATCGCCACCAACGATTTCATCAATCCGGTCAAAGAGATCAGAACCAGCCCGCGCTTGTATTCCGGTGTCGATTACTATGTGCTGCAACCGGCGCGCGTGGTGTCGACCTTTGTGGCCGATGGCTTCACGTTCTACCCCATCAGCGATGCGGTACTGGCGCCGATCAGCGATCTGCCATACAGCGCGTTCAACCACGAGCAAGGCTTTCTGGACCGCGAAGGCGATCAGTTCAACAACTTCACCCTCAATATTTCCTGGCTGAAATCCACGCTCAACCGCGGCCTTTTCCCCACCGCGGGCGGCGCGCAGAGCCTGTCGCTGGAAGTGACCATCCCCGGCAGCGATCTCAACTACTGGCGCCTGCGCTACTACAAGGAGCAGTTCTTCCCGCTCGCAGGCGAATGGGTGATCCGCGGACGCATGGACCTGGGTTACGGCGATGGTTATGGCAAAACCTCGCAATTGCCGTTCTTTCAAAACTTCTACGCGGGTGGCCAGGGCTCGGTGCGCGGCTTCAAGCCCAACCGGCTGGGGCCGCGCAGTACCTACGGCGAGAATTACCTTGTCGCCGATAACTCCGGCACCGATTTCGCCACGCGATTCGTCAAGGACGCGAACGGCAACATCGTGCTGGATGCGAATGATTTCCCCGTGCCCGATCCCACCGCGCCGATCGCGTACTATCTCAAACAGGCGGTGGATGCGGATGGCAAGGGCGTGGTCGATGCCACCGGCCTGCCGGTATACGAGCAGGAACTGAGGCGCAGCGGCACCAATACCTCGATTCGCCCGGCGCCGTTCGGCGGCAATGTGCAGGCTACCGGCACCGTGGAATTGTTGTTTCCCTTGCCGTTCATTCAGGATCGTAGCCGCGTGCGTTCGTCGGTGTTCCTCGATGCGGGCAACGTGTTTTCCAGTTATTGCACCGAGGCGCAGGCCGCCAGCAACAATTGCTACAAGTTTTCGTTCAATCAATTGCGCTACTCGGCGGGCGTTGGCATCAGTTGGCAGTCCGGTGCCTTCGGCATCATGAGCTTCAGCTTGGCCAAAGCATTCAATGCCAGTACCATAGACGAGAAAGAAGTGTTCCAGTTCAACCTGGGTAGCAACTTCTAATAATCGCAGTAACTAAATCGTAGTAACTAAATCGCAGTAATGACTGATCATAAGTTTGATCACAGGTCTGATCACAGGTTCAAGCAAGGTCCATATCGTCAGTCATTCATTCCTGGAAAGCGGACGCCATCAGCGGTTTCCGCGCCAGCAGTCGATAATCCCCACGCCACCCCTTCGGAGAAACTCGTGAAAACCGTATTGATGCACATTGCCAGCCATGCCGTTTCATCCAGCCGCGTCCTCGCTTTCGGCGCTGCGCTGCTGTTCGCTGGCGGCGTAAGCGCCGCCGCCGCGCCGCAAGCCCCGCAAAAAGTGGCGGTGCTCGACATGGCGGGCGCCTTGTTCAATTCCGATCGTGCCAAGGCAATCGACGCCCAGCTCAAGACCGAGACTGCCGAAGATGAGCAGAAAGTCCGCACCCTGGCTGATCAAGGCCGCGCCCTGCAAGACAAAATGCAGAAAGATGCCGCCGTGATGAGCGAGGCCGATAAGCGCAAGAGCCAGCAGCAGTTGGAAGAAATCAACGTGCAGTACCAATACCTGGTGCAAAAACTGCAAAACCTGGTGAACGACCGCCGCCAGCAGTTCCAGGAAACTTATGCGCCCAATCTGGTGCAGGCGATCCAGGACGTCGTGGAAGAAGGCAAATATGACCTCGTGCTGCGCGCCGACGCCGTGCTGCATTTCAGCAATTCTTTCGACATCACCGCGAAAGTCACCGAAAAACTCAATCGGCAGAAATAAGCCGCGGGCCACAGCGTGACCGAGCCTGCGGCCTA
>JAIRJU010000294.1 GCA_031260485.1 Pseudomonadales bacterium
AAGCGCAAGAAACCGGCAGTTGAATCAGACGCGGCAGCGCGCGCGGCGCCTGCACGATGGCCACCGCGGAATTGCGGCCAAAGGCGTCTTTGCCTTCCAGAGTAACGATGAAGTTGAGGCTCTTGTTGAGCACCTGCGGAAACGGGTGGGCGGGATCGAGCCCCACCGGGCTGAGGATGGGTAAAAGTTCGCGGTTGAAATAATTTTTGATCCAGTCTTTCTGTTTCTGATTCCAATCAACGCTGAGCGGAATATGGATGCCCGCGTGCATCAGCGCTGGCAGAATCTGCTCATTCAGCACGGCGTATTGCTCAGCCACCAAGTGGTGCGCGGTTTTGCTGATTTTGCTCAGTTGTTCGGAGGGGCTCAGCCCATCCGGGCCACGCTGGCTGGTACCGTATTCCACTTGCTGCTTCAAGCCCGCCACACGGATCTCGAAGAATTCGTCCATGTTGGCGCTGGCGATGCACAAATAGAATAAGCGTTCCAACAAAGGAGTGTCGGTGTCGCGCGCTTGCGCCAGTACGCGGCGGTTGAATTCCAGGAGGCTCAGCTCCCGGTTGAGATAATACTTGGGGTTGCGCAGGTTGGGTTCAGCGCTGCTGTTCATTGGGCGATGTCATCACGGAGAGGTTGCCGCAAACGGATTGTCGATTATCAAAAGATAACCTTCGTGCTTGCGTGGTTTGGAAATGTTGACGGCTTTCAGCTTGCCCTTGTAGAGGCGGCGGCAGCGGCGGGCCAAGGTGAGGAACGGTGTGCGGCCAGGGTCGGCAATGATGATGCGCTTGACTCCCGCCGCTAAGGCGTTGGCGATCAGCGTATGCAAGGGCTCCACCAGCTCGTCCCAGAAACAGATGTCGCCGCCCAGGATCAAGTCTTGCTTCGTGAGCAGCGCGGGCTTGAGATTTTCAAAACGGCAGGCTTTGGTTTTCACCTTCACGTGATTGCGTTTGGCGTGCAGTTCCAAAAAGGCAAACACGTTCTTATCCGCATCGACCCCGAGCGTGCGCGCCTGAAAATTCTGGGCGCAATACATGCTCAACAGGCCCCAGCCACAGCCGATTTCCATGATGCGCGTCTTGGGTGCCGGAGGGTTGGCATCAAGATAGTCCATGATGAAGTAACTGGAAAACCACACTTTATCGCCATGAATTTCTGGCGCATCAGCCTTGGCCAGCATCTTTTGAATGCGCGGATGCGTGGGCGGGTAGATGTCGAGGCCACGAATGTTCTGGATGGAAGTGCTGGGGGATTGGTTCACGTCGAAGACTGCCTATTTTGCGGTAACGATACAAAGAGTTGATTAACACATTATAAAGACGAAAGACGCAGGCGCAGCCGTGCTGAAGCCAGCTAATGTGGCGCGCTGTGCAGCACCTGGCTCAGCAAATTGCCTTCTGCCAGTTGCGTTGTGATGGTGTCGCCTGGGCGGATTTGCGTGTGCGAGCGCAGCACGTGGCCCGCGGCATCGTGGGTGATGCTGTAACCGCGGCTGAGCGTGGCGAGCGGGCTGACGGTTTGCAGCGCTTGGCTTTGCGCCACAAGTTGCTGGCGCTTATAGCGCAAGCGATGCTGTAGTGCGCGGTGCAGGCGCTCGAGCAGATGTTGCAACGCTTGCTGCCGCTGCCTGATGCGCTGCGCGGGCGCCTGCTGTTGCAAGCGCAGCAGCGCCACCTGCCAACGCCGTTCCAGCACACGTTGCTGCGCCAGTGCTGCGCGCCGCAGCCGGGTTTCGAGTTCGTCCAAACGCTGCGCTTGTTGTTGCAGGCGTCGCCCAGGGTGCCGCAAGAGGCGGCTCACCGCCGCAAGCTGGCGCTTCAATTGCGCCAGATGCGCAGTGCACAGACTCAGTAGCCGTGCTTCCCAGCCACGCAGCAGGTGCAAATAATCGCCTTGATGCGGGCTCAACAACTCCGCCGCCGCCGACGGCGTGGGCGCGCGCAGATCGGCCACGAAATCGGCGATGGTGAAATCCACCTCGTGGCCCACCGCGCTCACCACCGGCAAGGCAGAGGCGGCAATGGCGCGCGCCAGCGTTTCATCGTTGAAGCTCCACAAATCTTCCAGCGAACCGCCGCCGCGCGTCAGCAGAATCACATCCACGTCGGCTAGGCTGCCTTCCTTGCGATTGACGCGCCCGAGCGCCGCCGTTAGTTCCGCAGCGGAACTTTGGCCCTGCACCTGTACTGGAACGATAGTTATTGAAATGGCGGGAAAGCGGCGGCGCAGCACACTCAGCACGTCGCGGATGGCGGCGCCAGTGGGCGAGGTGATGACTGCAATGTGACGCGGCAGCGCGGGCAGGGGGCGTTTGCGCTCTGGCGCGAACAAGCCTTCTGCAAACAGCTTTTGCTTGATTTCTTCAAACGCGCGGCGCAGCGCGCCAGCGCCGGTTTCCTCCAACGCTTCGACGATCAATTGATAATCGCCGCGGCCTTCATACAGGCTGAGCCGCGCCTTTACCAGCAGCTTCATGCCATCGCGCACACGCACGCGCACGAACAGATTGCGGTTGCGGAACATGGCGCAGCGCACCTGCGCGCCAGCATCCTTCAAGGTAAAGTACCAATGCCCGGAAGAGGGCATGGACAAGTTGGAAATTTCGCCCTCGACCAACACGGCCGGAAAGTGCTCTTCCAACAGTTGGCGCGCCAAGCGATTGAGCTGGGTGACGGAGAGAACGGCAGAAGCGGAGGCGGGCGGCGCGGCAACAGTAGGCATGGGAGGCGATGATAGGCGAGTCGTGGTGGATAGGCGAGCCGGCAAGCGCATCTTTGGTTTCCGTCAACCCCCATCCTCCTTTATAATCCGCCGATTTTCCGAAACAGGGTCACGCAGGTTTCAGGTAAATCACTATGCTACGTGTTGTTGAAGAAGCCCTCACTTTTGATGACGTTCTCCTCTTGCCCGCGCACTCGCTGGTGCTGCCGAACAAGGCCGATCTGAGAACTCGCCTCACCCGCACCATCTCGCTGAACATTCCGCTCGTGTCCTCCGCCATGGACACCGTTACCGAATCGCGCCTGGCTATTGCCATGGCGCAGGAAGGTGGCCTGGGCATCATCCACAAGAGTATGTCCATCGAAGAGCAGGCGCGCGAAGTGCGCGCGGTCAAAAAATACGAAAGCGGCGTAGTCACCGACCCGATCTGCATCACCCCCAGCACCACCGTGCGCACGCTGCTGGAGCTGACCCGCGAGCACCGCATTTCCGGGTTGCCGGTGGTGGCCGATCTCGACAGCCGCCAACTGGTGGGCATCGTCACCTCGCGCGATGTGCGTTTTGAAACCAACATGAGCGCCTCGGTCGATAAGATCATGACTCCGCGTGAGCGCCTCGTTACCGTAAAAGAAGGCGCCAGTCTCGACCAGGTGAAGGAGTTGATGCACAAGCACCGCATCGAAAAAGTGCTGGTGGTCAATGATGCGTTCCAGCTCAAGGGCCTCGTCACCCTCAAGGACATCCGCAAGGCGGAAGACCACCCCAACGCCTGCAAGGATGCGCTCGGCCAACTGCGCGTTGGCGCCGCCGTGGGCACGGGTGCCGACACCGAAGACCGCGTGCAGGCCCTGGTGAATTGTGGCGTGGACGTGGTGGTGGTGGACACCTCTCACGGCCACTCGCAGGAAGTGATCAACCGCATCGCCCAGATCAAGAAAGCCTTCCCCAACCTGCAATTGATCGGCGGCAACGTCGCCACCGCGGCGGGCGCCGAAGCGTTGGCCAATGCCGGCGTGGATTGCGTGAAGGTCGGCATCGGCCCCGGCTCCATTTGCACTACCCGCATCGTCACCGGCGTGGGCGTGCCGCAGATCAGCGCCGTGGCCAACGTAGCCGAGGCGCTCAAAGGCTCTGACGTCACGTTGATTTCCGACGGTGGCGTGCGCTTCTCTGGCGATATCGCCAAAGCCATCGCCGCCGGCGCCAACGCGGTGATGATCGGCTCACTGCTCGCGGGCACCGAAGAAGCCCCCGGCGATGTCGAACTCTACCAAGGCCGCAGCTATAAAGCGTATCGCGGCATGGGCTCACTCGGCGCCATGAACAAAAAACACGGCTCCAGCGACCGCTACTTTCAAACCCTCGACAGCGGCGCCGCCAAGCTGGTACCAGAAGGCATCGAAGGCCGCGTCCCGTACAAAGGCCCGATGTCCGGCATCATCTTCCAGCTTACCGGCGGCCTGCGCTCCAGCATGGGCCTTACCGGTTGCGCCAACATCGAAGAAATGCGCGTCAAACCGCAGTTCGTGAAGATCACCACCGCAGGCGTCAGCGAAAGCCACGTTCACGACGTGAGCATTACCAAGGAAGCGCCGAACTATCGCGTCGGTTGAAACGGCGCGCTTGGCGTCTCCCTCTCCCACTTGTGGGAGAGGGTGGGGGAGAGGGCTTTCACTCGCTCCCGGATTCTGTCACAAAAATTCCAAAATAAGCATGGACCCCCCATGAACATCCACGAGCAGCTCATCCTTATTCTCGATTTCGGCTCTCAATACACGCAACTCATCGCGCGCCGTGTGCGCGAAGCCGGCGTGTACTGCGAACTGCATCACTACTCGCTTAGCGAAGCCGAATTCAAAGCGCTCAAGCCCAAGGGCGTCATCCTCTCCGGCAGCCCTGAATCCGCCAATCTCGCCGATTCTCCGCGCGTCCCTGGCTATATTCTCGACAGCGGCCTGCCGGTGCTCGGCATCTGCTACGGGATGCAGACTCTGGCCGAACAGTTAGGCGGCAAAGTGGCAAGCTCCAACACCTCTGAATTCGGCTACGCTCGCGTGGAAGTGCTGAACGCCAGCCCGCTGCTGCATGATCTCGAGCATCAAGTGAATGAGAACGATCGGTACTATCAAGATGTGTGGATGAGCCACGGCGACAAAGTGACGCAACTGCCGCCAGGCTTCACGCTGATCGCCTCCACCCCCAGCGCGCCCATCGCCGCCATGGCGCATAAAACGCGGCCGCTCTATGGCCTGCAATTTCACCCAGAAGTCACGCACACCACCGCTGGCCAGGAAATGCTCAACCGTTTCGTACACGAAATATGCGGCTGCGCGCGCTTGTGGACCCCTGCCAACATCATCGAAGACGCCATCGCTACCGTGCGTCAGCAAGTCGGGCAGGGCCAGGTGCTGCTTGGCCTCTCCGGCGGCGTGGATTCTTCCGTGGTGGCGGCGCTCTTGCACAAAGCCATCGGCGACCAGCTCACCTGCGTGTTCGTCGACAACGGCCTTCTGCGTCTCAACGAAGGCGATCAAGTGATGCAAACTTTCGCCAAGAACATGGGCATCAAAGTCATTCGCGCCAATGCGCAAGACACCTTCCTCAATCGTCTTAGCGACGTCAGCGAACCCGAAGCCAAGCGCAAGATCATTGGCCGCACCTTCATCGAAGTATTTGATCAAGAAGCCGCCAAACTCGGCGCGGTAAAGTGGCTGGCGCAAGGCACCATCTACCCCGATGTCATCGAATCCGCCAAAGCCAAGCACGGCACCGCGCACGTCATCAAATCGCATCACAACGTGGGCGGCTTGCCCGACGATATGAAAATGGGCCTGGTGGAACCGTTGCGCGAACTCTTCAAGGACGAAGTACGCCGCATCGGCGTCGAACTCGGCCTGCCGCATGAAATGGTCTACCGTCATCCATTTCCGGGGCCTGGCCTTGGGGTGCGGGTGCTTGGAGAAGTCACCAAGGAATACTGTGATGTGCTGCGCCAGGCGGATCACATCTTTATCGAAGAGCTGCGCAAGGCTGGGTGGTACGACAGAGTAAGCCAGGCGTTCGTTGTGTTCCTGCCGGTCAAATCCGTCGGCGTTGTCGGCGACGCCCGCCGTTACTCTTGGGTACTCGCGCTACGCGCGGTGGAAACCATCGACTTCATGACCGCGCGTTGGGCGCATTTGCCCTACGAACTGCTGGAGCAGGTGTCGAATCGCATCATTAATGAAATCAAAGAGGTGTCACGCGTGAGTTATGACATTTCATCGAAACCGCCAGCGACGATCGAGTGGGAGTAGGGCGGGTTTTTCAGAAGCTATTGTCGCCAGCAAAGCAGCGTGACCGTTGGTGTCGATGACGCGATATGACGGAGCTGCTATTGAATTTTTAACTGTTTTTCAGTTATTTGGTAAATATCGGTAGTTCAGCTATTGTGCGATTAGCTGAAATTCAGGCATTTCACTGTGCTGGCGCCATCACATACTCTGGTCACTGTCGTTCAGCTTGATTCGGTATTGCAGGCTGTGAGCAAGGCGCAGGGGTTGACCCAATCGGCGCTGGGTACCGCGTCGGGCTATACGATTCCTGCTCGTGGAGAGATGGAACTGCGCTATGAAAACGCTGATGGCGGCGCAGGTTCTGTTCTGGTTGCTGCGAGCGCCCGATGGCCATGCCAAGAATTTCAGCATCCAGCTTCTGCCGCGCGGTCGCTTCCAGTTGACCTGATTGTACGACGTGATGTCGGCCTATCCGGTGTTAGGCTATCCATATAATCCACGTAGGTTTCATCATGGGACACATCGCACCGCTCATTCAAACGATCCTATGGGTCGGCCTCATAGCTGGGATTATTTGGCGGTTTCACGCCCCGATCTATGGCTTGTTGGTAGCACTTCAGCGACGTGTCGAAGCCGGCAGCAACATCAAGGCAGGACCGTTCGAAATTACCGACCAGCTAAGACCACAAGATCCAAATGCACAGAAAGAAAAGGCTGCGGCAGAGATAGAAGACGTCATAAGCGATCAACCCTCAGTTGCCACAACGATAAAAACTCTTGAAAAATCTGCCACGTCAATTCATAACCGCTATTTCCAAGCAGAAGACTTAGTGCTTCGAGCAATTCAATCCGAGTACGGTGTCCCAATGCACAGGCAAGTCACGGCTGGCCGCGATAGTGGTTTTGATGGTGTCTTTACCTCATCAGGAAAGACGAATGTGGTTGAGGTTAAATACATTGCCCGAAAAGGTAAATCTCCTCGGATGAGAGAGTCAATCCATCGACTCACAAAGATTATTGAGCAGTACCACTGGCAAAATACCCAAATCATTTTGGCGCTTGTGTTCGAGAGCCAGGAGGACGTGAAGCAGCAAGCCGAAATCCTATCCATCGGGTTCTCAGAAAACGCCGTCCCCGTTATTCCCCGTATTTTCACTATGGCTGAACTTGAAGCCAAATTTGGCGTGGGTGGGCACGATGAGCATTAATCTTTCAGTCGGAGCAATCAGTTTTGTGCCTAATATGCGGCTCAAGGCGGACGGCTACGCCGCCGCTTAGCCTTGGCATTAGGCTATATGGAGAAGTTGTCATGAACGAAATTGAGCGCATTTATAACTACCGGTATGTCAGCGATGAATTAGCTACGTCTGGTCAACCATCGGTAGCTCAACTGCAAGCTATTGCTGCTGCTGATTTTTCCACAATCATCAACCTTGCGCTGCATGATGATCCAAGGTATTCCCTGCCTGATGAAGCCAGATCTGTAGCAGCCCTGGGCATGAAGTACATTCACATCCCTGTCCAGTTTGCTACTCCAACGCAACAAGACCTGTTGGCTTTCTTTGAGACTATGGACTCACATTACGGGCAAAAGGTCTGGGTACACTGCGCAGCCAACATGCGGGTATCTGCCTTCCTTGGGTTGTATCGCGTGTTGCGGCTAGGCTGGGAGGAAGAGCGAGCGTTCGATCTCATGGATAGCTTATGGAAACCGAACGAGGTATGGTCCGCATTCATCTCCACAGCACTAAACGTCGCTGACTCTATTCTGGGCGGGCTTGGAGAGTCTGCAAAAGCACTCGAAGGAATGGTGCCGTAGACAGGGAAAGCTTGGCTGTTCTCAGGTGATCTACGGCGCGCTAAGAACTGTATTTTGATTGACAATAAGCTCGAATCCCTTGGGAAACCCTCAATGCGACCTGCCTTGATCAAGCAGCAAAACGAATATCTCGTTGCGCGTCAGCGTGAATTTCGCTTCGCCGCGGACAAGGTGACGGATGCCTGGGCAGCTTTCCCCGAAGTGGTGGCGGTTGCGGTTATAGGGTCGGTCGCTAAACCGCTTTGGAAGGAAGTGCCTCGATTTCGTGAGTTTCGAGATGAACGCATCGAGGTCTGGCACGAATGCAGCGATCTTGATTTAGCTTTGTGGGTTGATTCCCAACATCGTCTCGGCGAATTGCGCAAAGCGGCCATCAAGGCCTTGCAAGAGGCATTCCAGGCCAACATCGGTGTCAGCGTCGCCAGCCACCAATTGGATGTCTTTCTCTTCGAGCCTGGAAGCGACCGCTATCTTGGCCGCCTCTGTTCATTCAACGAATGCCCCAAAGGTAAGCGCGACTGCCTGGTACCGGGTTGTGGCGCGGTCCCCTTCAACAAGTGCGTTGACGGCTTCAAGCCGCATGATGATCTGCTGGCGCCAGCGGCTCATGCCATGCTTTACCGGCGGGAAACCGGGCGGTTGCAATTGGCGCTCGATCTTCCGTTACCGTCTGTTCCAAATTAGCCTGATGTTATAGGCGCGCCCACCAGTTAGACTGGAAACAACCGACGTTACGCAATGCAGGCCCAAGAACTCTATGGTTTCCATCTACGTCAATGGCGAGGACAAGACCAGGCAAATCAGCGACTGGAAAATAGGGTATAGAGCCGGGCAGGGCGAGTTGATGTTGACTTGCCACTTCCCCTCCGGCAAGTCCTATAGCCGTCCGTTGCGCGATTGCGAGATCGTTCCCACCGAGACAGTGCAAGGCCAACTGCTGGCAAAGAAAGGAGGAGCCGTATTCAGCGCCGTTGACAAGGCGACGGTCTACGGCGAGAAATACGTCGTCGTTCAATATCCCGGAAATCCGAAAACTTATGTGCATCTCGCCGCTGACGTGATATTGGTCCCGGCGACGGCGATCAAGGACGCTGTGGTCTTTCGCTATTTTGTGTCCGTGGCGCAAGCCCGGATCGAACGGGCAGTATCGCAAGACAAGAAAAACATAGCCGAGAACGTACTGCGTCAATTGGAGAAGGTGGCGCCGCACCTGGATACGGCACTGCACGCCTACTGCACGGGGCAGAATCAGCGGCGGGAATGGACGGGCAATCTGATCTATCCCTTCGGTGTCAACGCAAGCCAGCTCAAGGCGGTGGAGCGGGCCTTCACCTCACAAGTCAGCCTGATCGAAGGGCCGCCCGGCACCGGAAAGACGCAGACGATATTGAACATCATCGCCAATATCCTGCTGGCTGGGAAAACCGTTGCCATCCTGTCCAACAACAATCCAGCGGTAGAAAATGTCTATGAAAAACTGGACAAGGGTGGGTTGGGTCATTTGATCGCCAGGTTGGGCAGCACGGAGAACCGCGAGAATTTTTTCGCGGTACTTCCCGAGGCCGTGGCGCCGACTCCCGTGCTTGTGCCCAAGATGCAGCACCTTCAGGACATCCTGATGCGGCTGAAGCAATATCTTCATGATCAAAATGAAGCGGCGCGGCTGCAAGCCGAGATCGATGAACTGAGCGTGGAACAGCGGTACTTGCTGCAATGGCAGCGCGACAACGAGACTTTGGCGCCAGTCCCCCTGGAGCAGTACAAACTGAGTCCGCGCAAAGCGGCGGACTTGATGGCGTATCTGTCCTACATGGCCGAGAACCGCATCCGGCTCAGAGACAGGGTGGAATTGCTGCTGAACTTCAGCATCCTGCGTATGAAGTCTTTCGGTGACTGGGAAAAGCGCAAAACCATGATCCATGCCTTGCAGTTGCATTTCTACGAGAAGGCGCTACTGGACAAAAGCGCGAAGCTGGCGGTTTGCCGGAAGAGGCTGGAGCGTGGTGATTTCAAGCGCTTGCTGGATAAGCTGACTGCCGATTCGATGACGTATCTGAAGCATCATCTGCATCAGCGAGCCCCGGATGGAGCAACCTTCGACGCGAAAAACTATAGCCAGAAGTTCGATGCGTTCGTGAAGCGTTATCCGATCATTGGTAGTAGTACGCATTCCATCGTCAACTCGATCGCGGCAGGTGCAATTCTCGACTATGTCATCCTCGACGAAGCCTCGTTGCAGGACATCGTTCCGGGCGTACTGGCGCTGGGCTGTGCCAGAAACCTGGTCATCGTGGGCGACAGGAAGCAGTTACCGCACATTCCGGCGCACCTGGGTGTCGCGCCGCCCGCAGAGTTCTACGATTGCGATCGATACAGCCTCTTGGACTCTTGCCTCGGTATCTTCGGCGACGCGATTCCGGTGACGCTGCTAAGGGAGCATTATCGGTGCCACCCCAGGGCAATCGCGCTATACCTCTCCCTGCCCTGAGATAAGCCCTGGCCCCATCCCAGAACAACCCTCCCGCGATAAAACAGTTATTGTGTCGGGATGCTGAACTCTCCCCAACGGC
>JAIRJU010000307.1 GCA_031260485.1 Pseudomonadales bacterium
CGTGAGCCGTATCGACCCCGCCGTGCAGGAAGGCACCGTATTGGTGGATGTCAACTTCGTCGGCAACGCATTGCCTGGCGCGCGCCCCGATCTGCGCGTGCAAGGCGTGATCGAAATCGACCGCGTGGAAGATGCACTGGTGTTGCCAAGGCCGGTTTACTCGCAGGAAAACACTACCCATGAACTCTTCGTGCTGGCGCCCGATGGCAAGAGCGCCCGGCGTGTTGCAGTCGAGCTTGGGCTTGGCTCGGTGGACCGCATTCAGGTGATCAGTGGTGTCAGTGCCGGCGAGCGCGTGATCGTGTCGGACATGAATCGCTACAGCAACGTGGACAGCATCGAATTGCAGGGGGCGCGGCCATGAACGCACTGCTACAGGATCTTGCCTTCGCTTGGCGCAATGCGCTGAAGCAACCGGGTACCGCGCTGCTCATCATCATCACGCTGGCGCTCGGCATCGGCGTCAACACCGCGATTTTCAGCATGACCTGGCACGTGCTCCTGGCGCCGCTGCCCTATGCCGACGGCGAACGACTGGTGACGCTCCAGCAGAACGAAGTGAGCGCCAGCCGCGAGAACTTCGGCTGGTCCACGCCGACGCTGGCCGATTTCCGTGCGCAGAACAGCGTGTTCTCCGACCTGATCCGATACGAGCAGTGGTCGCTGACCTTCGTCGGACGCGGCGAGCCCTACCATGGCGCCGCCGGCCTCGTGACCGGCAGTTTCTTCGAAGCGCTGGGAGTGCAGCCGGCGCTGGGCCGCCTCATGACCATGGATGACGACAAGCCGGGCGCCGAGCCGGTGCTGATGCTGTCGCAGGAATTCTGGCGCGAAAAATTCGGCGGCGATCCCTCAGTGGTGAGCTCGACGCTGGAAATCCAGCGCAGCGTCTACCGCATCGTGGGCGTCCTGCCGCGCCTGCCGGGCTATCCACATGTCAATGACGTCTGGATTCCCGTCAGCAGCGATCCTTATGGCCTGGCCGGAGTAGGAGTGAACCAGAAGCGCAACGCCGCCCTCATTTCCCGCGTGATCGGCAAGTTGCGGGAAGGGGTGTCGCTGGACGCCGCCAATCGCGAGGCCGGCACCATCGCGCAGCGCCTCGCCGCCAGTTACCCCGATGACTACGGGAGCGATTACACGGTGACGGTCGTTTCCGTGCGGGACGAGATGGCGCGCGATTCCGCCGCCACGATCCTGCTGCTGATGGCGCTTGCCGTGCTGGTGCTGCTGATCGCTAGCGCCAACGTGGCCAACCTCAACCTGGCACGCACGCTGCGGCGCAATCAGGAACTCGCCATTCGCGAAGCGGTGGGCGCCAGTCCCGGACGCATCGCGCGACAACTGCTGGTGGAAAGCCTCGCGCTGGCGCTCGTGGGTGGCTTGCTGGGGTTGCTGCTGGCCATGCCGGCCCAGCACTTGCTGGTCGATCTCGCTGCGCGCAATACCCCGCTCGCCAGCGAAATTGGAATGAACGGTACCGTACTGGCTTTCGCCTTTGTTCTCGCTTGCGTGGCGGGCGCGCTGGGCAGTGCCGTTTCCTTGTTGGGTCACCGGGACATCAATCAGGCCTTGAAGGAAGGGGGAGATCACGTCACCACCTCCGTGGGAGGGACTCATCGACGCACTGCCTTGCTGATTACGCAATTCGCGCTCGCCTTCGTGGTGTTGACGACGGCGGCCCTGATCGTGCTCAGCCTGGTGCGCCTCAACCGGCAGGACACCGGCTTCGATCTGGATCAGGTGCTGGCGGTGAACATGACGATCAACGTTGATTTGAGCGAGCCGGAGCGGCTATCGGAGAAGATGCTGAATTTCAGCCGGGAAGCACTCACCGCCATCAGCGCCATTCCCGGGGTGGATGCCGCCGCGATCCGCACCGGGGCGCCGCTGTTGGAACAGGTCGCGATGACGACCGCCTTTCCGTTCGACATCGAGGGCTGGCCCGCTGGAGCAGCTCCGGCTTCCGCCACGCTCAACATGATCTCCGAGAACTACTTCGAGGTGATGGATATTCCCTTGCTGCGCGGACGCGTGTTCACCGCCACCGACGATGGCGAGTCGGTTCCGGTCGCCATCGTCAACGAAAGCTTCGCCAGGCGCTTTTTTCCAAATGGCGATGCACTTGGCGGCAGTCTCAGTCTGCGTGGCCAAGGCGAGTGGCATTCAATCGTCGGCGTAGTGGCCGACACGCGTTCGCAAGGTCTCGATGAACTGGAGGGGCCGACGGCCTATTTCAGCTACTGGCAGTTCTCGACCGAGGGCGTGAATCTCTACGTAAAGACCCGTGCCAACGCCGACCAGGTAGCCGACACCATTGCCAACGTCGTGCATGGGCTCGATCCGCGACAGTCGGTGCTCGTCAAACCGCTGCACGAGGTCAAGGCGGACTGGCTGGCGCCGCTGCGTCTGCGTGCCGCCTTGGTCGGCCTGTTCGGGTTGTTGGCGCTGGTTGTCACGCTCTCCGGTGTTGTCGGTGTTGTCTCCTACAACATCAGCCGGCGCATCCGTGAAATCGGCGTACACATGGCGATAGGCGCGACGCCGGCTGACATCGTGGCAATGTTTCTGGCGCAAGGGTTCAAGGTTTATGGCCTTGGCCTCTTGCTGGGTTTGACGCTGCTACTGCTCGGCGCACCGCTCATCGCGCCGCTGCTCTATGCCACTTCGCCGTTGAGCCCCGCCATTTATCTGGTGAGCGCCTTGGTACTCACTCTAGCTGTGCTGGTGGCCATGTACCTGCCCGCCCGCAAAGCCAGCGCGCTGAGCCCAGTAGCGGCGCTGCATTTTGAATGAGAGGTGATGAGCATGGCTGAACTGTTGCGTGATCTTGCCTTCGCCTGGCGCAATGCGCTGAAACAGCCGGGTACCGCGCTGCTCATTGTTGTCACATTGGCGCTCGGCATCGGCCTGAACAGCGCGGTGTTCAGTGTCACCTGGCGAGTATTGCTGGCGCCGCTGCCCTATACGGACAGCGATCGACTCGTGCTCATCGAACAAAACAAGCCGGTTGCGGGCCGTAGCAATGTTCGGTGGTCGGGGCCAACGATCGACGACTTGCGCGCGATGAGCACGGCGCTGGTCGACGTGGCAAGTTACGAGCAGCAGGAACACACCATCGTCGGTAGAGGCGACCCGCAGTTCGGCACCATAGGCATGGCAAGCTGGAATTGGTTCCCGCTGCTTGGCGTGCACGTACAGTTGGGTCGGGATTTTTCGCGCGCCGACGATAGCACCGATACGGAACCGGTGATGTTGCTCTCGCAGGAATTCTGGCGGAGCAAGTTCGGTAGTGATCCGGCCGCCGTTGGCGCCACGCTTGAACTTGCCGGTGTGGTCTATCGGATCGTGGGTGTTTTGCCGTCCTTGCCTGCTTGGCCCCACGTGAATGATGCCTGGGTGACTGAAGGTGGTGATCCTTATCGCGCCTACAATTTGACGCACACCTATGATGTTCGATCTGCCGAAGGTCTGGGTCTGAGTCATGTGATCAGCAGGCTGCGAGACGGTGCGACGAGCATGGAACTTGAACAGGACCTGGCAGCAGTCGCGCAACGCCTCACCGCCGCTTACCCTGATGTCTATCGGGCGGATTATTCCCTCGCGGCGAAGTCGGTTGAGGAAGCGCTTGTGCGGGAATCGCGCGCTACCTTCATGCTGCTGGCTGGCCTCGCCATGCTCGTGGTGCTGGTGGCGTGCGCCAATGTGGCGAGCCTTAATCTCACGCGGTTCGCGCTGCGCAATCAGGAACTGGCGATCCGGGAAGCGGTAGGCGCTGCGCCTGGCCGTATCATGCGACAGTTATTGACCGAAAGTTTGCTATTTGCGCTTGCAGGAACGCTGCTCGGCCTCCTGGTGGCCTGGCCTGTGTTGAATCTGTTGACGGAATTTGCCTCTGGCTATTCACCCCTGGCGGGTGCCATCCGCTTCGACTATGCGTTGCTACTCTTTGCGCTCGGTACGGCGCTTGTGGCGGCAGTAGTGAGCGGACTTGCGCCATCCTTCGGTCGTCGCCAACTCAACGACACGCTGAAGGAAAACGGCGCCAAGGCCACGCTGTCGTCCGCTGGCATGAGGTTTCGCAAGGCGCTGGTATTGCTACAGTTCGCGCTTGCCTTCGTGGTGTTGACCAGCGCTGGTTTGATCCTGCGCAGCCTGTTTCATCTCGACGATCAGGAGGCCGGCTACGATGATGCCGGCGTGCTGGCACTCAGCGTGCCGTTGAATCTGGACCTTAGCGCCACGGATTACCCACCGTTGATGCTGAGTTTTGGACGGCAGTTGCTGGAACAGGTGGAGGCGCTGCCTGGGGTGATTTCGGCAGGGATCTATACCGGTCCGCCCATGCTCCAGAACGCGGCATTCGCTATGAGTGTCCCCATATTCATCGAAGACCGGGATTCAGCCGATCGTGACCAGAATCCTCTCGCCACAATACGCGTCGTTTCGGAAGATTATTTCGAGACGCTGGGTATCGCGTTGCTCGGCGGTCGCATGTTTACGCGCGATGATGACAAGGAGGCGGCGCCCGTCGCCATCGTCAATGCCAGTGCCGCGCGCTTGTTCCCCGATGGCAAGGTCATCGGGCATCACGTCCGCGTCGAGCCGAGTGAAGAATGGCGCGAGGTGGTTGGCGTGGTGGATGAAGTGCGTGCAAGCAATCTGGACAGCATGGAAGGACCGGTGCTTTACAACAGTTTCTGGCAGTGGCCTACGGAGACGCAAAACCTGTATGTGAAAACCGCCGCTGATCCCCGCACCCTCACTACCGCGATCACCACTATCGTGCACGGCATCAACCCAGCGCAGTCGCTGGCAACGCTCAAGCCTTTGAGCGAACTGAAACAGGAATGGCTGGCCCCGGCCCGATTGCGCGCAGTGTTGATCGGCTTCTCTGGCTTGCTTGCGCTGAGTCTGACGCTAGCGGGAGTTATTGGTGTGATCGGCTGTGGCGTCAGTCAGCGCGTGCGCGAGATCGGCATCCGCATGGCGGTGGGAGCCACGCCGACGCAAGTCACGCAGCTCTTTCTCGCCGGCGGATTAGTGCTTTGCATTGGCGGCATTCTGCTGGGGCTCGCCTTGATGCTGGCCGCGGCGCCGTTATTGCAGCCTCTGCTCTACGAGATCAGCGCGCGTGATGTCGGTGTGTACGTTGGCAGTGCCGCCCTGCTGCTGCTCGCGGCTCTTATCGCCAGTGGGTTGCCGGCGGGCAGGGCAGGCCTGCTGAATCCAATGGAGGCACTACATGCTGAATGACCTTGCTTACGCCTGGCGCAATGCACTGAGAAAGCCCGTTATTTCGCTCTTGATCATCGTTACGCTGGCGCTCGGTATCGGCACCAACGCCGCGATGTTCAGCGTGGCGTATCGCGTCTTGTTTGCGCCCTTGCCGTTTGCGGATGGCGAACGGCTGGTGATCTTGGAGCAGAAGGGCGCCGCCACGGCCGACATTACCTGGCAACCCGCAACGCTCGACGATTTTCGCGCGCAGACGACGGTGTTCGACAAACTGCTTGGCTATGTGCAACTCGAATATGCGCTGCATGGGCATGGCGAGCCCTATTTTGCCACTGTCGGCATCGTGAACGATGACTACTTTGGCGAACTCGGCATTCGTCCCGTGCTGGGCCGCGGCTTCGCGCCGGAAGACGACGAGCCGGGTGCCGCGCCGGTCATGTTGCTGGGCAACGAGCTGTGGCGAACGCAGTTCGGCGCGGATGCGGAGGTCATCGGCACCAACCTGGAGATGGAAGGCAGCGCCTACACGGTGATCGGTGTGCTGCCGCCGCTGCCAGCTTGGCCGCGCACCAACGCGGTGTGGATTACCTGGGCGGGCGACAGAATCATGAGCAATAGCGAGTTCTTGAATCAACGCTCCGATATTTCCAGCGGCATCATCCGGAGCGTGATCGGCAAGCTCAAGCAGGGAGTGGCGTTGGCCGCTGCGCAGCAAGAGGTGGATGGCGTCGCCAAGGCGTTGCAGGAGCGTTGGCCGGAG
>JAIRJU010000339.1 GCA_031260485.1 Pseudomonadales bacterium
CCCTCTCCCGCAAGCGGGCGAGGGGAGCATCGGAGGCCCCCTGCGTTAACCCCTCGCCCGCTTGCGGGAGAGGGGCAGGGGCAGGGGAAGAGGGCAGGGGCCCCTTATCCCAAACCTTAAAACCGCCAAGGAAAATCACCAATCATGAATCTTCAGTACAAAATTATCCAGAGTTTCATCCTGGCCATTGCCGCCTCGGCGGCGTGGTCCGCCAGCGCCCCGAGCAACCCAGGGCTACCGGGTGGGGCAAGTTCTTTGCAAGAAACCTATGACGACTGGACAGTAGCCTGTGTAGTGCAAGCGGCGGGCAAAACCTGCGCCATGCAGCAGGAGCAGCACGTGCAGCAAAGCGGGCAACTCGTGCTGGCGGCGGAATTGCGGCCCGCCGGTACCGGTGTGGGCGGAACCTTGGTGCTGCCCTTCGGCCTGGCCTTGGCCAAAGGCGCCACCGTGCAAATTGATGAAGGAGCGGTGAGCGCGCCGCTGGCGTTCAGCACCTGTGTGCCCGTTGGCTGCGTGGTGCCGGTGAGCTTCGACGCCAAGATGCTGGACGGCCTGCGCAAAGGCGTCGCGTTCAAGATCAAGGTAGTGCCCGATGGCGGTGGCGATGCAGCGCAGTTTGCGGTATCGCTCAAAGGCTTCAGCGCCGCGTTCGATCGTGTTGCGGCGCTGCTCAAATAACATTCACTGCAATAGTTTCATCACAACAGTTTCACCACAACTCACTACAACCTACAACTCACTACAATTTACAACTCACTACAAGGAGCAGGTCATGAGCACTACCTCTGAAGATAAAACGGTTGCCGTCGTGGCATATCTGACGCTGTTGGGATTTCTTGCGGCGATATTTCTGCATAACAGCAAGAAAACCTCGCTGGGCGCTTTTCACCTGCGTCAAATGTTGGGGCTGCTGCTGGCGGGGGCGGCGCTGTGGGTGGCCAGTATTGTGTTGGTGCTCATTCCTTTCCTGGGCTGGCTGCTGATGCTGGTCTTGGGTATTTTCCTGCTGGTGCTGTGGGCTTTTGGCATTCTCGCGGCCATCAATGGCGAAAAGAAACCCATGCCGGTGTTGGGCGATCAATTTGAAAAATCGTTCGGCACGCTGTTTGAATAAGTTTCTTGAATGAATGTCTTGAATAAGCGTTTGCCGCATCCGCCACTTGCTGCAAACGCTCCACCGCCACGCCATCACACGAAGGGGTGTCCGCAGCAAGCGCTAGATAAATTTCCCTCCTTCGAAGAGGTGCTCGCAGCAAGCGCTAGATAATTCCCCTCCTTCGAAGGGGTGCTCACAGCAAGCGCTAGATAATTCCCCTCCTGTGGAGGGGTGCCCGTAAGGGCGGGGTGGTGCCGTAGGCAGATGAGGCGGCAAGATAAATTTCCCCTCCTTGACCACCCCGTCCGCCTACGGCGGCCACCCCTCCACAGGAGGGGAATGCCCACCCATCGCCACTTCGACGCGCAAGCCCTGGCCCTCGGGGTTGCTCAGGAAACGCAGTTGCGCGGCGTGCAGGCGTGCGATTTCCTTGACGATGGCGAGGCCCAGGCCGCAGCCCTCGGGTTGATCGGAGGGCAGGCGGTGAAACGGGATGCCGAGTTGGTCGCGGGCGTTTTGTGGCACGCCGGGGCCGTTGTCCGTTACGCTCAGGAGCGCTGCCGTGCCCGTGGCTTGCACTTTTTGTAGATGCACGCTGATCTTGCCGCCGGGTGGGGTGTAGCGCACGGCGTTGTCCAGGAGATTGGCGCACAGTTCGCGCAGCATCAGCGGGCTGCCTGCGGTGGTGCAGGGTTGCAGATCGAAATTCAGTTCGATGGCTTTGCGTTCGGCGCGCGCGATGAAATCCGCCGCGGCGTCGAGCACGGTTTGTTGTAAATCAATGGGAACGGTTTCGCGCATGATTTGTTCGGTGTGTTCCAGCCGTGCCAGCGACAGCAATTGATCGGATAGATGCGCGGTGCGCTGCGTGGTTGCCAGCAAGCGCCGTAACAGCGTTTCGATATTTTCCCTGGGATCGTTCAGCGCCACTTCAAGCTGCCCGCTGAGCGAGGCCAGCGGCGTGCGTAGCTGATGCGCGGCGTCGGCGATGAAACGGCGCTGGCTAGCAAAAGTGGTAGAGAGTTTGGCGAGCAGTTCATTGATGCCATGGATAATGGGGATCAGTTCCGCCGGTGCGCCGCTGGCATCGACAGGGCGCAAGTCGGTGGACGAACGCTTGGCGATTTTATCGCGCAGGTTTTGTACCGGTGTGAGACCTTGGTTTACGCCCAAGAGCACCACCACGATGGCGGTGATGGCCAGCAGCAGCATCGGCGTCACGATGCTGGCGAGGATGTTGTTGGTCAGGCGGTTGCGGTCATGGGTGGTGGCGGAGACGATGATGTAAAAATCGCTGCCGGCCACTTGCCTGCGCAGCAATATCTGGCGGTTGGTTTCATCATCGAAGGTAAGGTCGCGGAACAGGTGATCCTGGTCATCGAGCAGCAGCGCGATATTGGGTTCGATCAGCGCGGCGGAACCGGCGAAGAGGTGCCCTTGCTCATCCCAGGCGGCATATTGCACTTGTTCTTGATCGTTCGATTGCAACATTTGCTGCGCCACTGGCGGCAGATCCAGCGCGAGGTTGCCTTGTTGCGCTCGCACCTGCCGTGCCAGATCCAGCGCGTCGTCCAGAAGGCTGAAGTCATAGAGCGTTTCGCCTGCGTGCAGGGCGAAACGGTAGGCAAGCGCGGAGCCCAGCAACAGCACCAGGATGAGCGGCCCCAGCAGCCAGCGCAGCAGGCGGCCATATAAGGTGTCAGAGTGTGTCACTGAGTTCCTCCAAGAGATAGCCAAGCCCGCGCACGGTGCGGATGACCACGCCGGAGCCTTCGATTTTGTTGCGCACGCGCCCCACGTAGGCTTCGATGGCGTTGGCGCTCAAGTCTTGATCCCAGCCGGTGAGCGATTGGATCAGTTGTTCTTTCGAGATGATGCGCCGGCTGTTGGCGGCGAGGTATTCGAGCACACTCCATTCGCGCGCGGACAATTCCAGCTGCCGTCCCGCCAGCGAGGCTTGTTTGCCCACGGTATCGAGTTCCATTTTTCCTAGCCGCACGCGCGGATTGCTCATGTTGGACGCACGGCGGATCAGCGCGCGCAAGCGTGCGTGCAGTTCGGCCAGCGCGACAGGTTTGATCACGTAGTCGTCGGCGCCGAGATCGAGGCCATGCACGCGGTCTTCGGTGGCGTCGCGGGCGGTGAGAATCAGCACCGGCAAGCTCATGCCATGACGCCGCAGATGGCGCACCACATCGTAGCCGTCGCCATCGGGCAAGCCGAGATCGAGCACGATGGCATCGAAATGTTCGACCGCCAAAGCATGTAGCGCGCCCGCCACGCTGCCGACGAGATCCGCAGCATAACCGCCGTGAATGAGCGATTGCGTCATGGCCTGCCCCAGCGCCATATCATCTTCTGTTACGAGTATTCGCATGAATGAATTCGCCTGAAAAAGCGTCGTGTCAGCTTCATGTCAGCATCACGGCGCAGAATGCCTCAGCATGAATAAGCTTGGCTGTAGCAGTTTACCGTTTGCTCCCTCCCTCGCGGAACGGGGGAGGGTTGGGGAGAGGGCGCCTCGAAGGGCACGTCTTTCTCTCTCCCGGCCTTCCCCCGCGCACGGGGGAAGGAGCGCTTTTTTTTGCGTAGCCTTGCCAGTGGCGGTCTTGTCAGTGGCCTGCCTGGCGTTGACAGGCTGCATAGTGGGGCCGGATTTTCAGCGTCCCACGGCGCCCGATTCCAGCGCTTACGCGCCACAGTCCTTGCCGTCTGACACGGTTGCCGCCATGGCGTCATTTGGCGCAGCACAGCGTTTTGACGCACAGCAAGACGTGCCTGCCGATTGGTGGTCCTTGTTCAACTCGCCCAAGCTCAACGCATTGGTGGAGCGCGCGCTCAAAGCCAGTCCTGATATTGAAGCGGCGCAGGCGGCCTTGCGTCAGGCCCAGCAATATGCGCGGATGCAGCGCAGCGCTTTCTTTCCGGTGCTTGGCGCGGGTTATTCGGCATCGCGCACCAAACTGGCGGGCAATGATAGCGGTAACGCGCCCGGGCCGCAGAACAACGGCGATTCCTACGATCCGCAAACCAATTCCGAAGAAGACCTGACGCCCACCGCGATTTTCTACAACTACCACGTCGCGCAACTGTCGGTTGGCTACGCGCCGGATATTTTCGGCGCGGTGCGACGGCAAGTGGAAGCGCTGAATGCGCAAGTGGAAGCGAGCCGTTTTGAATTGGAAGCGGCGCGCATCACGCTGGCCTCCAACGTGACAGCGGCGGCATTTCAGGAAGCCTCGTTGCGCGCGCAGATCGCGGCGATGCAAAACATCGTCGCGGGCGAGCGGGAAACGCTTGGCATCCTGCAAAAACGCCTCGATCTTGGCGACATCGCGGGCGTCGAAGTCGCTGTGCAGGAATCCGCGCTGGCGCAAGCCGAAGCGACGCTCTCGCCGCTGCGTTTGCAACTGGAATTGACGCGCGATCAACTGCGCGCACTGCTTGGCAATCCGCAAGATAGTGAACTGCCCGAAACCTTCACGCTGGATGAATTGCAATTGCCGCAGAATTTGCCGCTGACGCTGCCTTCGCGTCTGGTGGAGCAGCGCCCCGATGTGCGCATCGCTGAAGCGGCATTGCACGCCGCCAGCGCCGAATATGGTGTCGCCGTCGCCGCCAGGTTGCCGCAATTCGTGGTCAGTGGCGCGGTCGGCGGTATGGCCCCGTCGCCGAACTGGATGTTCAAGGGCGGCGGCGGTTTCTTCGATTTGAGCGCTGATATTGCCTATACGATTTTCGATGGCGGCGCCTTGCGCGCGCAGTCGCGCGCGGCGCAGGAAGCCTTGATTGTGGCAGGCGCGCAATATCGCGCCACGGTGATCGCGGCGCTACAGGACGTAGCCGATACCCTGCACACGCTGCAATCCGATGCCGAGGTGCTTGATGCGGCGGCGCGCAACCAACATGCCTTGGGCGAGGTAGTCCGCGTGTCGATGCAAAAACAATATGAGGCGGGTTATGTCAGTCATTTGGACGTGCTGGCCGCTGAACAGGAAGACTGGCAAACACGCATCGATCTGGCGCAAGCGCAAGCCGCGCGTCTGAGCGATACCGCCGCGCTGTATCAGGCCTTGGGCGGCGGTTGGTGGAACCGCGTGGATGACGCGGCGAACGAGGAAAACGCACGATGAAAAATTCAGCCATGGTGGCCAGCG
>JAIRJU010000351.1 GCA_031260485.1 Pseudomonadales bacterium
GCCTCTCCAGCTCCTTGAAGTCCCGCTTGTGCTTCATCGCCATTCCTCGAAACGTACACATGCAGGTTAACGCGTCTGCACTTCATGATGTTGACAGTTATTTATACGGGACTCAATAATACTGGTGTACTTACAGGTACCTCCAATATCGATACGGTCTTCGTTGTAAAAATCCCCAAAGGGACGACAATTTATGAGGGGCCAGTAAGTAATCAGGGTGGGATATACCTAGGTGGACCCAATACAAATCAGATTTTCGTCCAAACTCCTTGGAGCGTGAAGGGTGTTCAAGTTCTTGGATCATCGCCGATAAAATGAAAGAGCCTATAGAGAAACGAGCAGGTACTGTGCTGACATTGCTTGAGCAGCTTGAAAGCGTTCTCAATGCTCAGAACGAACGAAACTGGCTGCGAGGGATTCGGACTGCCATCGCCGAATTGAAGCGGCCGGATGGTTCTGTGGACACAACCGGGTTTGAGAACGCGCGTTCAATCTATCTGACCATGACCGCCGGAGGGCGGGGATTCTCGGAATATTTCATTTGGGACAATGATGAAAATACTCGGCTGTCAGCCAACTCCAAGCTTGACCAGATTCGTGAGTGTCTATGGTCGTTATTCAGATCAGAAGATTGACCTGTCAGAAGACTTGCTGACGGGAACGGTAAGGACTTCAAGACAAAAGGCCGCAGTACTGTGGTGCGTGTAAAGCGAGTCTGCACGTGGGTTTGTCGCGGCACGCGCCAGAGTAAGGCAGCGTGTCGTGAGGGGCAGCAACCTCTTGATGGAATTACCTACATTCGATGCGCGAGTAGGAGACTGTGAACAGACTCTTACTGAGAAGACAGCGGCGGCAACTGCGCGACAAGGCGCGTGGCGATCTGGCAGCTTTGCATGTCCAGTTCGATGTTCTTGTCGAACAGGGAGCCGCCGTCGTTGATGTTCTGGTCCATCCAATCGCTGTAGCCCACGATCATCATTTTCAATTCTTCGAGCGTGGCGGCCTCTAGATCCTCTGCGCTCATCTCTTCGCCGGTAAGCTGCCAATACTGCTGCGACTCGATGCGCAAGGTGTGTTCGATGAAGCGGTTCGCCTGCGACTTGTAAAGCTGCGCTATTTCCGGCGAAAAACTCTCGGTCAAGCCTGATAAGGTCATGGACAGCGCCGTGCAGCGCGTCATCACATCCGAAAGCTGCTGCGGATCGGATTCTCCCAAGCTACCGACCAGCAACTCCGCGATCGGGGTCCACAGCGGGCGCTCGGCCAATGCTGGGCCGGCAGCGCAAGACAAGGCCATGAGGGCGGCCATGGCTGGCACGCGAAGAGAGGATGACATGGCGGGTACCGGGCGGAGGGTGAAGGGGCAGAATATCCCGATTACCTCAGATTTTCTATTCTGCTGACGCAATCAAGGGGGTGTTGGGGGTGTGGGGGTATTGGGGGAATTGCCCTACCCAGGAACCTGCGTTGGATACTGACGGAGAACACGCTGGCGCACCCCGAGGATCTGGGCTGTTTGCGGTAGACGTGTTTTATGCGCCTGCTGATTTGCGCAGGCGCTTGGAAGCCATGGTGGCGCTGGCGAAACCGTGACACTCAGGGATTGCGCTGCCATTCTCCTGATGGCAACTGCACGTATTCGCCGCTCGCGGCGTTGCCGCGCAGTTTTTCGGCAGACACGATGCCTACTTGTTCCACGGTGAGGTTGTTCTGCTTGGCGAGATCAGCGTACACCTTGCGGCGGCCATCGTTGGTGCTGGTGATGAGCGCCTGCACCTCGGCAGAAGGATTGGCGGTAACGGCGGCGATGAAGCCGTCTACTTTTTCGCCTACCACGCCTTGCGCCTTGGCTTCGCCAAGCGTCAGCGCCAGCGCGAGATTGGCGCACAGGCCAAGCAAAAGGCCAAACAACAAGCTGAATTTTTTCCCAATGATGCGTTTCATGTGCGCGTGCTCCCGGTAACGGTCTTAGAACAGATCGGAATTTTTGGCAAAAACTTCGTCCAATTGCTGATCCACCTTGACGCGCACTTCGTGGTCGATGCGCACGTTGAGGTTGATGGTGATCGGTTCCTTGGGCGCCGCGAGTTGCACAGTGGGTGTGCAAGCGGCGAGCCAGCAGAGTGAAATCAGTACCAAGCCTTGAGCTAGTTTCATAGAGGTGCCCTCGCGTTGGCGCATAGTATCTGGCGCCTTTGCTGAATGCTACATGAAACGCTGAATGCTACATGAAACGTCGCGGCTGTTCCGAATGCTCATGGCTGTCCCGAGTGCTCATGGCTGTTCAAGGCGCCGTGCCGTGGAACTGCTCTTGTAGAAAATCTTCGATCTTGCTGGTGGCGCGCAAGCTCCGCAGCAGCGCCGGAATGTTGTTGCTCAGGTTCAAGTTGAGATTGATGGGCTGGTTGCTGCCGAGATCGGGGTTGTAACCTTGCAATTGCATCCCGAGCAGCAGATCGCCAGTGGGCGTGTAGTCGATGCTGCTGGTGAGCGTGTGAAATTGAAAATTGCTCAAAATCTGATTCACCAGATCAAGCTGCGCGTTGCCGGTTTTGCTGGCCGTGGCAGCGCCTTGATAGTGGATGGTGCCGCCCGGATCATTCGCGTGCAACTCGCCGCTCGTTACCACCACGCCATCCTGGTTCAAGGTCAGGGGAATTTCGCCGCTGAGCTTGCCAGTGGCGGTAACGCCGTCGTAGCCCACCAGCGTTAGCATTTGTGCTACATCCAGCGCGGAAAAACGCAGCGTCAGCGCATTGCTGGCAGCGTTCCAGTCATAGCGCAGATTCTCGCCCGCCAAGGCGCCGCCCATGGTTTTCGCGGCAAAGGACGCGATGCGCAGCACTTGTGTGGAACGATCAATCTGAAACGAAACATTCACGTTAGTGACTGGCACACCAACCTGAAGGTTCGCTACGCTCAGGTTGAGCGGCGGCGTCGCCAGCGTGAAGCGGTCGCCGATAGTGAACGTGGTTTCAACTTGGCCGTTGAGGCCGGCGAAGGCATAGTTGTCGTAGAAGCCGCCCACGTCTTGCAACTGGCCTTTTACCGTGGCGGTGAGCGCGGCATCCGGCTGCCAGCGCGCGTCCACGGCCAGCGCGGTTACGGCGCCATTGAGAATATCGAAAGGGTAGGGCCAGGCGCGCAACCAGGCGGAAAGCGCGCTGCTGCCTGCGGCGAACGCAAGGCGCGGCGTGGTGAGGCGCAGCGCGAGGGCGCTATTTTTGAACGTATAGTTACCATTTACGGCGAGGGTGAGCGGCGCCGGTGTGCCACGCAAGGCCAGCGGTGTGGTGAAGCTGAGGCCGGTATCCGTCAGGGTCAGCGCGGCATCGACGTCGAAGGCGGGAACATCGGGCGGCAATCCCTTGAGCGCGAGGTTGCTGGTTTTCACGCGGTACGCGCCGGGGCCGCCGCTCAGGTTGCCCAGGCTGAAGGCGAAACTGCCGCTCGCGGCATAGCTGCCGTAGGCCGCGTTGCCGTTGAAGTCGAGATTACAGGCGGTGGCGGCGTCCAGCAGGCAGTGGTTGAGCAGCAGTTTGCCATCGAGGCTCAGGGGCTCTTGCGCATAGCGGCTCGTCAGTTGCAGCGTCATTTGGCCCGTGCTGACGCCCAGGCCCGCGCCGGTGGCAATGGTCAGCGACACATCGTCGGGGAAGCTGAGAGTGCTGTCGCCCACCTCGGCGATGACGCCCTCGGGCACGGTAAACGTGGAGCCCGCGCGCAAACCGAATACGAAGCTGGTGGCGTTGGCGGCATCCAGCGTACCGTAGAGATCGTCCGCGACATTGCCGCTGAGGCGCCAGGACAGATCGGCGCTGCGCAGCGGCGGCGTCTGTAGCGTCGGTACAGACAGCCCCGGCGCGGCCTGCTGCAACTCGCCCATCAATGCGGCGAGGTCGTCGAACACCAGCCGCCCGCTGCCATCGAGCGCGTGCGTGTCTGCGCCAGGCTCCAGTATTAGGTGTAAATCGCCCAAAATCGCGTCGAAGCGCGTGAGCGCCATTTGCAGTTGCGCTGGCGCGGTGGGCGCTGCTTGGCGAAATTGCGCGCCCAGGTGCAGCGCGCCGCTGGCGGCATCAAGATCGAGGCCGTCGGCAGCGGGTTGCAGGGTGAGACGCAGCGCGTCGTGCCATTGTGGAATTATCAGTTCGTTTATGCTGATGGGAGGCAAGGCCAAGCCGCGCAATTGTGCCAATAGTTCGTTCACGCGCAGAGAGGGCGCGCTGGTTTCGGGCGTGGCTTCTGTTTGAGTTGTTCCTGTCAGATGGGCGGAAATGATGTCGAGGCGCTCTGGCACCGGTATGTCGCGCAGTGTTTGCAGTGCGAAGCGCAACTCGATGCCGGTGAAACTGAGCTCTTGCCCCGACGGCAAGTTCAAGTTCAATTCGGCGAGTGTGAGGTGGCGGGCATCGAATTCCACGCCACGCAGCGTGGTGATGCTGATTTGCGTGGCCGCCAGGGCGCGATTGGCGCCGAGCTTGAGCAGCGGATCACGGAACCAATAGGCTGCGCAGAGGAGGCACGCGATCCCTCCACACAGGGCCAGCAGAGTCAGCAGGAGTTTTTTCATCATGCCTCAGTTTTTCATCATGCCTCATCAGTTTTTCATCATGCCTCAATAGTGGCACGAAGGCGGAGCGGGAGCCATCGGTTGCTGGCCTTGCGCAGGGGTCAGCTTCGCCAGGCGCGATCCCGGTACGTGGCCGATTGCATTTCGGTCAGCCGGCTCACGGTACGCTGAAATTCAAAGGCGAGACGGCCACCGGCGTAGAGGTTTTCCAGTGGCACCCCGCTTTGCAGGTGCAGCTTGATGCCTTGGTCGTAGAGTTCATCCACCAGGCTGATGAAACGGCGCTGCGCGTTTTCGCTGTTGGAATACTGTGGCCGCACCGCTGCTACCAGGCTGTCTTCAGTGCCGATCGTGGCAGGATTGTGCTGTTCCGCCTGGCCGAACTGCGGCACGCCACTCACCAAAAACTGTTTGAAGCGCTGCGCCAACGCGATGTAGTCCTTGGCCGAGCGCGGTTTTTCGCATAACTCATTGAAGGTGAACCATACCAGTTGCCCCTGCTGACGCAGCGGGTGGAAGCGGTGGCCGTGGATGTCGAGCGCTGTGCTGGTAAACGCGCTGCTGCCGTGCAGCGCGTGATTCAGGGTGTCGAACAGCGCGGCAAAATCCTGTTCGCCCGCCACGAACCAGGTGCGGTGCACGCCTTCCTGCATCGAGCGGTAGTCCTGCACGCTGGCGAGGTGCAATTCTTCGGTGTTGGCCTTGATGATTTTGATGGCGGGCGCAAAGATCGCCGGTTGCAGGCTGTCCTTGTAGAGGCGCTCGGGCGCGAAGTTGGAGGTAATCAGCAACACCACGCCTTCCTCGAATAAACTCTCGAACAGGCGGTACACGATCATGGCGTCGCCGAGGTCGGTGAGGTAAAGCTCGTCAAGACAGATCACCTTGAATTCCGCCGCCAGGCGTTTGCCCACGAGGCGTAAAGGTTCGCGTTGCCCGGTGATCGCATGTAGCTCGCGGTGCACCGCCGCCATGAAATGCTGGTAATGCTGCCGCGTCTTGCCGAGGCTATCGGGCAGCGCGGCGAAGAACAGATCCACCAGAAAGCTCTTGCCAATGCCCACCTGGCCCCAGAGGTAGAGGCCGCGGATCGTCTTGTTGCGCGTGAACCAGGTGCGCGGCGTCAGCAAACGTTGGTGCAGCGCATCCAGGCGTGCCACCGTCAGCGCTTGTAGCGGATCGGCATGAAAGCCAGGGCGTTGTAAGTGTTGATGATAAAGTGCAGAAGGCAGCAAAGGGGTAGCATTATCAGCCCCTCTCCTGCGCGGGATGTACACGGGAGAGGGATAGGGTGGACGTTTATGGCGCGCAATTATAGCCAGCAAGCCCTTATGGTTTCGATACTCGTCGCCGCTGTTGCGCAGCGACATGGCGGGTTTTATCTTCAGCGCGCCTGCCAGAACTGGTTTTGATAGAAATCCCTGCCTCATGCGACTCATTCCCCTGCGTACCCTTTTTGCGGCGGCATTGTTGCTGTGCCTGCCGCTGATGGCCACTGCCGATACTCTCCAGCCCTTCACCACGGATGGTTGCACCGCATTTCCCAATGGCACGTTCCACGAGAATGAATTGTGGCTCTCCTGCTGCGTCGCGCACGATTATGCCTACTGGCAAGGCGGCACCTACGATGAGCGTCTGGCGGCAGACGAAGCCTTGCGTGCTTGTGTGGCCGCGGTGGGTGAGCCCACCATCGCCGAGGTGATGCTCGCGGGCGTCAGAGTCGGCGGTACGCCTTATTTCCCCACCAAGTTCCGCTGGGGCTATGGCTGGCCTTTTTTACACGGGTACACCTTACGCGGGTACAAGGTCTTGAGCGCGGAGGAACGTGAGCAAATAGCAGCGCTCAGCGTGCCCGCCAATAGCCCGGTTTCTGTGAGTGATGCGCCAGCGCAATAGCGCGTACCAGCACCTCAGATACATCCAGCAAGCGCGTCCTTCCTGCCTCGATCTCATCAATGCGGCGGCATACTTCAAGGTCCCAGGCCGCCGCGGCGCTGTCTTCAGCGGGGCCATCTAGGCTGGCCACCAGTTCTGTTTTTCCCATCGTAGACTCCCCTGTGGTTATGGTGCGGATATGGCGCACCTACCCCGCGCGATGTTCCGCCGCCTTGCGCAAGACCTGTGCGGTGAGCGCTTGCGCTTGCTCGGGTGGCAAAACCGGGCGCTTGAGCTGCGGGTACAGCGCCAGCGCGATGCGCAGTTGCTGGATGAAGGCGCGGCATTTGCCGCACAAAAGCAGATGCAGCGCCAGCGCCAGGCGAGCGCGCAGGCTCATCTGGCGCTCGAGATAGTCGCTGGCGAGGTGGGCGATGTCGTGGCATTTCAACATGGTGTTTGCGTCCCGTTGGCGCTCAGCATTCGCCGGTTTCCTGGTAGTGGTCGATCACACGTTGTAGCCGCAGCCGGGCGCGGTGTAGTAACACACGCGCATTGGAGGCCGAAAGTTCGAGAATGTTACAGATTTCTGCCATCGGCAATTGTTCGATGTCGCGCAGTTGAAACACTGACCGTTGCAGCGCCGGTAATCCGTCGATGTGCTGTGCCAGGCAGTTCTGTAACTGTTGTTCCTCCAGCAGTGCCTCTGGGCTGTGCAGATGCCAGATCGGCGGCGCCTGGCTCCAAGCGCCATCTGCGGCGAAGGCGGCAGCGAACCAGCCGTCGATGCCATCGTGATGCAGTTCCGCGTCGATCGCCACGGTGCGCAGGCGTTTGTCGCGCCGCAAACAATGCAGGCAGCTATTGCGCACGATGGTATAAAGCCAGGTCTTGAGCGTCGCGCGTTCCGCAAAGCCTGGCAGCGTGCGCCAAACCGCAAGCCAGGCATCCTGTACGGCTTCCTCGGCCAGCGCGGTAGCGACCAGCGTGGCCGCAAATGTCACCAACCGCCGGTGGTAGTGAGCCACCAGTTGCGTGAATACCGCCGTGTCCCCGGCGCGCAGGGCGGCTAGAGTAGTATCCGTTTCAAACCAAGAGTCGTTCATGCACGTTCGGGGCTTATCTGGGTAGGGCCTTGGGTAGGGCCTTTAGCATGGCGCAGCGGCCATGAAAAAATTCACAGGCATTGTAACGAATGAGAGGTTACTGTCTCTGAGGGTCTGTCGGCTACGCCTTTCTTGCGTTTTGGCGCGTGCCGGCGCCTTATCCGAAAATCTCAATCAACAGGAGTCTTCCTCATGAACAAACAAATTGTGCTCAGTTCCGCCGTTGCCTGTGCGCTGTCTCTTGCCGTGGGTTCCACGCTGCTCAAGGCGCAGGGCGATGCTCCCGACATGAAGGCCGCGCCGGAAAAATGCTACGGCATCGCCAAAGCCGGCAAGAATGACTGCGCCGCCGGCCCCGGCACCACTTGCGCAGGCACCTCGACCACAGACGGCCAGAAGAACGCGTGGAGCTACGTCATCGCGGGCACCTGCGAGAAAATCGTTGGCGGCAGTCTCACCGCAAGCTGAGAGCGCTTGCCGTGATGCAGCGTTCCTCCCACGTGCCAGTGGCCGCGGTGAATAAGGCTGGTTTGCCGCTTGCGGCGGGCCTTGGCCTCAAGCCGCGGCACTTTCAGGATGTGCTCGATTCCCGCCCTGCCATCGGCTGGTTTGAAGTGCATCCTGAAAATTATCTGGTAGCGGGAGGGCCGCTGCTCGCGCAATTGGAACGCATCCGCGCCGATTATCCCTTGTCTTTTCACAGCGTGGGCATGTCGCTGGGGAGTGCGGACGGCGTGGATACCGTGCATCTGCGCCGTCTACGCGCGCTTGCCGAGCGCTTCGAGCCGGCGCAGATGTCGGATCACTTATCCTGGAGCCGTCACGGCCAGCGCTACCTCAATGACCTCCTGCCAATGCCGCTGACCACCGCCGCCTTGGCGCAGATGTGCCGCAACGTGATGCAGGCGCAGGACATTCTGGGCCGCACGCTGGCGCTGGAAAATCCTTCGTCGTATTTGCACCTGCCAGGGGCACAGATGAGCGAGAGTGATTTTCTGGTGGAGCTATGCCGCCGTACCGACGCGCGCATTTTGCTCGACGTGAACAACATTTATGTGAGTGGCCACAACTTGGGGTGGTCGCCGCTCGATTATTTGCAAAGTATTCCTCCGAACTTGGTCGCCGAAGTGCATCTTGCGGGTCACAAGGTCGAAGTGGTGGAGCAGGACACTCTATTGATCGACGATCACGGCAGCCCCGTGTGCGCGGCGGTGTGGCAACTCTATGAAAGTGCACTGAGCCAGCTTGGCCCTGCGCCAGTGTTGATCGAATGGGATACCGATGTGCCGCCTTTGTCTGTGTTGCTGCGCGAAGCCGATACGGCGCAGCATTTGTTGCAGAGCGGCCTGAGCGCGTCAGCGCGCCGGAGCCTGCCATGAACCTCGCGCAGTGGCAGCAAGCCTGCGCCGATTGGCTACTGTCAGACGCCGCCGACACCGCGCTGCTGGCTGCTGTCGATGATCCTGCCGCCGCGCGCCGCCAAGGCCTGGGCCTGCGCGTTTATCGCAACAATGTCTTGTACAGTTTGTGCGAAGCACTGCGTGCACAGTTTCCCGCCGTGGCGCGGGTGGTGGGCCCGGCGTTCTTTGGCGCCTTGGCGCGTGACTATGTACGCGCACAGCCGCCTTGCGAACCCAGCTTGACCTTGTACGGTGAAGGGCTCGCCGCGTTTATCGAACGCTCGCCGCATTGCGCCAGCCTGCCGTGGCTAAGCGCGCTGGCGCGTTTGGAATGGCTGTGTCAGCGCGCCTTGCACGCGGCGGATTCGCCAGCGTTATCGCTCGTGCAATTGCAGCTTTGCGATCCCTTGCTGCTCGGGCAAGTGCGTTTGCAATTGGCTGATTCCGCCGCACTGCTGCATTCGGCGTATCCCATTGATCAAATCTGGACCGCTCAGTTTGAAGCCGAACCCGAGATGATTACGTTGACGCTGAATACCGAGCGCTGGCTGTTGATTCTGCGCGTCGGTGAGCAAGCGCAAGTTATCACGCTCGACCCTGCCGTATTTGAACTCTTGCGCCGCTTGCAGGAAGGCGCCACGCTGGAAGCGGCGTGGAGCGCCACCGCCACACTCTTGCAACGCGGCGACGCTGAACTACCCACTATACTCGCCTACTTGTTGACACTCGGCGTGTTCACTGCCTTTGATTTTTCCACGGAGCTGATCGAATCATGAATTACCTACAACGCTTGCTGGCACTGCCCGCCTGGCTCGGCGCGCGTATCCCGGAATCCACCGTGCTTTTGGTGGCGCGGCTGGCGATCGCCTCGGTATTCTGGCGCTCGGTGCAAACCAAGATCACCGGCTGGCAATTATTTGGACAATCATTCCAATTTTTTCATCTATCCGGTTCCACATTCATGCTGTTTCAGTACGAATATCACTTGCCACTGCTGTCGCCAACGGTGGCGGCTTACGCAGGCACGTTCGCGGAATTCTTTTTTTCCTTGATGTTGGCTTTTGGTCTTTTCACGCGTTTTGCTGCGCTGGGCTTGATCGGCGTCACCGCGGTGATCGAGTTTGTATACCCCGATGCCTGGCCCACGCATATCCTGTGGTTTGCCTTGTTACTGCTGTTGTTGCGGCAGGGCGCGGGGAGCTTTTCGCTGGATCGGATCCTGGGCTGGGCGCGCTAGTTTTTCCTCTTGCGCTCGCGCCATTCCCGCCTATAGTGCGGCGCATGAATTCCGCGCTGCACGTTCTTCAGCAAGTCTTTGGTTACGATTCCTTCCGCCCGCCGCAGGCCGCGATCATTGATACTGTGATCGCGGGCGGCGATGCCTTGGTGTTGATGCCCACCGGCGGCGGCAAGTCGCTGTGCTATCAGGTGCCTGCCTTGGTGCGCGACGGCTGCGGCGTGGTGATTTCGCCCTTGATCGCCTTGATGCAAGATCAGGTATCCGCGCTGCATGAACTGGGTGTACGCGCGGCCTATCTCAATTCCACGCTGGCCTGGGACGAGGTGCGGCAGATCGAAGATGCGCTCTGCCAGGGCGAACTTGATCTGCTGTATTTGGCGCCAGAACGGCTCAAACAGGAACGCACGCTGGCGCTGTTGCAGCGCGCACAACTGGCGCTGTTTGCCATCGACGAAGCGCACTGCGTATCGCAGTGGGGCCACGATTTTCGTGCCGATTATCTCGAACTTGGCATGTTGCACGCGCAATTTCCCCAGGTGCCGCGCATTGCGCTCACCGCCACCGCGGATGTGCGCACGCGCAAGGAAATCATCGAGCGTCTGCAATTGCAGGAGGCGCGTCAATTCATTGCAGGCTTCGATCGGCCCAACATTTGTTATCGCATCACACTCAAGGAAAATCCGCGCAAGCAACTGTTGCAATTTCTGCGCGAGGAACATCGGCATGACGCAGGCATCGTCTATTGCCTGTCGCGGCAGAAGACCGAAGAAACCGCCACCTGGCTGCATAACGAAGGCTTTACCGCGTTGCCGTATCACGCCGGGCTGAGCGCCGCGCAGCGCGAAGCGAATCAAGCGCGCTTTCTGCGCGAAGACGGCATCATCGTCGTGGCCACGATCGCCTTCGGCATGGGCATCGACAAGCCGGACGTGCGCTTTGTCGCGCACCTCGACATGCCCAAGACCATCGAAGCCTATTACCAGGAAACCGGCCGCGCCGGGCGCGATGGCCAGAGCGCCGATGCGCTGTTGCTCTACGGTTTGCAAGATGTGCTCAAACTGCGGCAGATGCTGGCGCAATCGCCAGGGGGCGAAGAATTCAAGCGGGTGGAGCAGCACCGGCTCAACGCCATGCTGGGCTTGTGCGAACTGACCACTTGCCGGCGCGAAGCGCTGCTGCGCTATTTTGGCGAAACGCTGCCGAGCCCCTGCGGCAACTGTGATACCTGCCTTTATCCCGTACAAACCTGGGATGCCACCGAAGCCGCGCGGCTGGCCCTGAGCGCGGTGTACCGCACCGGGCAGCGTTTTGGCGTCAATCATTTGATCGACGTGCTGCGCGCCAGCGATACCGACAAAATATTCCAATTCGATCATCAACGACTCAACGTGTACGGCAAAGGCACACAGTTGAACGCCAACGAATGGCGCTCGGTATTCCGGCAACTGGTGGCACGTAATTATTTGAGCGTGGACCTCGACGGCTATGGCGCGCTGCGCCTGGAAGAATCCTGCCGCCCGCTCTTGCGTGGCGAAGAAACGCTGGCGCTGCGCGTCGACGTAAGCATCAAGAGCGCCAAAGCAGCAAAACGCACCAAAACACCAGCGCCCGCCATCAGCGGCGACATCGATCCCGTGTTGTGGGACGCGCTGCGCGGCCTGCGGCAGCGCCTGGCCGAAGAACACAAGGTGCCGCCTTATGTCATCTTTCATAACACCACGTTGGAGGAATTGTGCCGCCGTCGTCCCGCCAACTTGCGCGAATTCGGCGAAATCAGCGGCGTTGGCGCCAGTAAACAGGAACGCTATGGCCCGGTGTTTCTGGAATTGCTGCGGCAATTCTCCGCAATGTAAGAAAATGACAGCGTGTTGCGAACACCTCGAACCGCCCCCGGCTTTGCCGGGACGCCGTGAACCCCTCCCTGGGGGCTTGCGTTCGGCCATCCATGGCCTCAAGCACCCTGCAAAGCCGGGGGCGGCCCAAGGCGCTCGCAAAGCACGCTCAGTGGTGCCCTCTATTGAGCCTCGATACGAAAAAGTGTGAACTGCGTCACAGAACGCAACCAATTTTTTTGAAATCATGCTCCAGCAGCGGCTAGTTCATTGCCGGGCAGCCAAGGTGCGAAGCTGCCATGGCGTAACTGCCCATTCGGTTTGGTTAACTCAGGAGGATTTGGCATGTGGGAATGGTGGCAATTAAATTTAGAAGAAAACCCGGTTACGCCTTTAGAACCAAACCCACCTGAGCCTTATCAGACCGATTACATCCGCGGCGGCGTCGGCCTACAGAGCTATTACTTTGGCGAACCAACAATCCAAACCTGGGCCTACACCACCCCTAGCGGCGCGGGCTATGACGCCCGCAGCGTCACCTACCTCAATGCTGATGGCAG
>JAIRJU010000352.1 GCA_031260485.1 Pseudomonadales bacterium
ATCGGCGGCGCTGTGGTTGTTATCAGAGCCAGGGTTGTTATCAGTGCCAGAATAGTCGCCCGCGATGATCTCAAGACGGGTGTGGCGGCCGGCGTCATCGGTATGGGTAAGGCGCGGCAAACGTTCGGACCAAAACATGGCGAAATGCGGCGGCGCCATTTTGTTACGTGCGGGCAAATTGAGCCAAATCTGGAACAATAGCGCGGGATTGGGCGCGCTTTGGTTGAGCAGCGGGAACATTTCACTGTGTTGCAGACCACGGCCCGCCGTCATCCACTGCACATCGCCGTTGCCATAGCGGCCCGCGGCGCCGAGCGAGTCGGCATGATCGACCAGGCCCTGCTGCACGATGGTCACGGTTTCAAAGCCGCGATGCGGGTGGCTGGGGAAGCCCGGCACAGTGTCGCCGTGATACATGCGCCAGCCGTCGCGCAGTTCAAAATCCGAGCCGATGTTGCGCCCGGCGAGCGACGCGGCAGGGCCGAAGTGGCCATTGCCAGGAGGAAAGGCGTCCTGGTGAAAGGCGCAGAACAGGAAGGGATCGCTGGTTTGCCAGTGAAATCCTAGCGGCGTGATCGGCAAGGCCATGAAAGCTGTCTCCTAACGTAAAAACGAAACTGTTGATTGTTCCAAAATACATGACAACGGCGTAGGCTGGGTTGAAGCGTAGCGGAAACCCAGCCAGATCATACGAATGTCATGTTTTATGGAATTCTCAATAGCGTAAAAACGGACGCACCGAGAGCCACAGCAGCAACAGGATCACCAATACGCGCACACTGAATTTGACCGGGTGTTCCCGAAAAATATCGAACACTGTGCGCGTACCTTGCGCGGCCTCCAGCACGGCCTGCGCCTTGCGCGCCTCGCTACGTCGCTGCTCGGCGTAGGCCGCGAGCAGCGCTTTTGCCTCATCCTCGCGCGCGGCATCGTGCAGCCACAGCGCAGGCAAGGAGATGCCGAAGGCGCCGGCGCTGGTTTGGTAATAATCCACCTCATGCTCATCGAGCAGGCGCAGAATGTCGACCAGTTCGTCTTCCGGCACTTGACGCAGTTTCATCAAGAGAATGGCCATGACTCGGTTCGGAAAAATCATGATGGTAGCGCAGATGCCGCTAAACCGGCAGCCGAATCTAGGGTGTGTTCACAGTAGCGCTTATGCTTTAATCAAGCCGTTTTAGTTGAACCGTCTTGCTTCAATCACACTGTTCTTGCCCCCAACACGGAGCTCACCATGCCGTTTTGTCTGCGTTTTACTGCCCAATCGTCTTTTGGCGGCGGCCTTTGCAGCGCGCTGCTCACCCTTGCCGCCTGTTTCAGCTTCAGCGACGCCGCGCAAGCGCAGACGCCTGCGCCTGCGCCCACGGCGGGGGCTGGCTACACCCTGGTGGAACGCATCGACGCCAGCGCTGGCGAATTGTTGATTCCCTACAGCAAGTTCGTGCTGGACAACGGCCTCACCGTGATCGTGCATGAGGATCATTCCGATCCCTTGGTGCATGTCGATGTCACCTACCATGTCGGCTCTGCGCGTGAGGAAGCGCGCCGCTCCGGTTTCGCGCATTTCTTTGAACACATGATGTTCCAAGGCAGCGAGCACGTGGGCGACAACGAGCACTTCAAGATTGTCACCGAGGCGGGCGGCACGCTCAACGGCACCACCAACAACGATCGCACCAACTATTTTGAAACCGTGCCCAGCAATCAACTCGACACCATGCTGTGGCTGGAAAGCGATCGCATGGGCTTTCTGCTCAACGCCGTTACGCAACAGAAATTCGAGATTCAGCGCGCCACGGTAAAAAACGAGCGCGGCCAGAACGTCGACAACCAGCCTTACGGGCGCTTTGGCGAAGTGAACAACGCCGCGCTCTATCCGCCTTCGCACCCTTATTCCTGGCCCGTGATCGGTTATACCGAGGATCTCGACGCCGCTACAGTCGATGATCTCAAGCGCTTTTTCCTGCGCTGGTATGGCCCCAACAACGCCACGCTCACGATCGGCGGCGATCTGAATACCGGCGCGGTAATGAATTTAGTGGTGAAATATTTCGGCGCGATTCCACGCGGGCCAGAGGTCAATGCCGCGACGTTTGCCGCGCCCACCTTGAATGCGGATCGCTACGTGTCCTATGTCGATTCCAATATCCGCTTCCCCGCCCTGCTCTTCACCTGGCCCACCGTGCGCTACGACCACCCCGATCGCGTGGCGCTCGATGCGCTCAACGAAATCATCGGCGTAGGGCGTAAATCGCTCCTCTACAAGGAATTCATTCTGACGCGCAAAGCAATCGAGGCCAGCGGTTTCAACAACAGCCTGGAACTCGGCGGCGCCTTGACCTTCTTCGTACTGCCCTTCCCCGGCACCTCGCTGAGCGATTTTGAAACGCAACTGCGCGCGGTGATCGCGGGGTTCGGCCCGGCTTCTGTCAGCGACGAAGACATTCAGATTTTCAAGGCGCAGCAAGAAGCGGCCTTGGTGAACAGCCTGACCAGTGTGCGCGGCAAGGTGTCGCAGTTGGCGTTCAATCAAACCTTCCTCGGCAATCCCAACGACATCCAGCGCGAACTGAACGCGATCCGCGCTCTTACCAAAGACGACGTGCTGCGCGTATTCAACACCTATATCAAAGGCAAACCGGCGGTGATTCAAAGCGTAGTGCCGAGCGCCGATCCGCAAGGCCAGGCCAAGCCGGATAATTACCCAATACCCGCGCGCCTCAGCCGCGACGCTTCACGCGAGGCAGAGCCGCTGCAATTGCGCGAGGTAGCGTCCACTTTCGACCGCACCGTGAAACCCGCCGCCGGGCCCAGCCCGCTGGTGACGATGCCGCCGTATTGGCAAACCACGCTAGCCAAAGGCATCGAAGTAATTGGCACCGCGAGCGATGAAGTGCCGCTGGTGAACCTGCGGCTGGTGTTCGACGGCGGCCATCTTTTGGAAACACCCGCGCAATACGGCCTCGCCAGCCTTACCGCCGCCTTGATGAACGAAGACACCACCACGCGCAGCGCCGAGCAATTTGAAATCGAACTGCAAAAACTTGGCAGTAACATCGACGTGAGCGCGCGCCCTGAGAGCACTGTCATCACCATGACCAGCCTGCGCGGCAATCTCGACGCCACGCTGGCGCTGCTCGAAGAACGCTTGTTCCATTCCAGATTCACCCAGGCTGATCTCGATCGCGTGCGGCAGCAGTACATCGAATCCCTTGCCGCCGACAAAGAGCAGCCCACCAGCATCGCCAACAATGTCTACAACCAACTGATTTACGGCGACGGCCACAGCTTTGCTGTGCCTGTCGATGGCAGCGCAGCAACGCTGTCTACGTTCACGCTCGACGACGTGATCAACTTCAGCAACACGGCGCTGGTGGCTGGCGCGCTGCGCGTCTCGGTGGTGGGGGATGTCTCGCAGGAAGAAATTCTCGGCAAACTCGGCTTTCTGCAAAACCTGCGCGACGCCAAGATCACGCGCCGCACACAGCCCGCCGCGCCAACGCTGCCAGGGCTGACGCTCTACCTGGTAGACAAGCCCATGGCGCCGCAAGCGGAAATCCGCATCGGCTACTTGAGCCCACTCACCTACGACGCCACCGGCGAATACTTTGAACGCAGCCTGATGAACTACATCCTTGGCGGTGCGTTTTCCAGCCGCATCAATCTCAACCTGCGCGAAGACAAGGGCTATACCTACGGTGCGCGCAGCGGCTTCAGCGCCAGCAAACTGCCGGGGCCCTTCACCGCCTCGGCCAGCGTGCGCGTGGATACCACCGCAGACGCCGTGCGGCAGTTCATCAACGAAATCACCGGCTACCGCGACAACGGCATCACGCCGCAAGAGCTAAAGTTCACCCAGGATGCCATCGGCCAGAGCGAGGCGCTCAATTACGAAACGCCAGGTCAAAAAGCCAATCTATTGCAACAGATCATGACCTATCAATTACCCGCCGACTTCGTGCGCCAGCAGCAAAACCTCATCACCAACCTGAGCACGGCGCGCGTCAACGCCCTGGCAAAGACGCACCTGCCCGTGGAGCGCATGATCATCGTGGTGGTGGGCGACAAAGCCAGCATCGGCGATTCTCTGGCCACGCTCGGCTACCCCATCGTGCAGCTTGATGTGGAAGGAAAGCCAGTTACAGGGAACTAAAAGGCGCCCTCTCTCCCCTCGCCCGCTTGCGGGAGAGGGGTCGGGGGAGAGGGAATTACTTGGGGGGGAGAGGGAACTACTTGCCTCTCAAATTCCAATACGCCCCAAGGCTTGCAACAGTTCGCGCAGCGCGGCGCTTACCTGCGGGTGCCGCTCTTCGAGCGCTTCGACCAAAAGCTCGGCAGTGGTGATGATCGAGCCATCGGCAGGCTGCGGGCCCTCCCAGTCCGTCAGTTGCGCCTGAAGCTGCTCCATCAAGGCGTCTTGCTCCAGGCTGGTGTCGCTGGCGGCGTATTTCTCGTGAAGCGTGCTGAGCAGTCCTTCCATCTTCGCTTTGTGCGGCATGAGCGTTCTCTTGTAGATTAAAAATGCGAGGTAAACATTGCAGTAACGAATAGCCGTATGGTAACGGTTTTTGGCTGGATTGGCGTTGGCTAGATTGGCGCAGGCATCCCTTGCGGGAGCGAAACATCATAACGCCGTGGACGTACACGCGGGAGCGGGTTAATCTCACGACGTTCAAGCTGCCGCCACACAATATTCCGCACCTACGCAAGGGAAACCTCATGGCCTCCAAGTTGTTCATCACCAAATCCTTCGATTCGCTCGCACGCGAACACCAAAATTCCCAACTCAAACGCACGCTCGGCCCCTGGCAACTCACCGCGCTCGGCGTGGGCGCCACAATCGGCACCGGCATTTTCGTGCTCACTGGCGTTGAAGCCGCGCTGCACGCGGGCCCGGCCATTGTCATCTCCTTCATTATCGCCGGCCTCGCCAGTGGCTTTGCGGGCCTGTGTTACGCCGAATTCGCCGCCATGGCGCCGGTGGCGGGTTCGGCCTACTCCTACAGCTATGCCACGCTCGGGGAATTTGCCGCCTGGTTCATCGGCTGGGACTTGTTATTGGAATACATGTTCGCCGCAGGCACCGTGGCGGTGGGCTGGGGGCGTTATTTCACCTCTTTCATGGAGTTGTTCGGCATATACCTGCCAACGTCGCTCACCAGCGCGCCTTTCGCCAGCCCCGATGGCTTCGCCATCGTGCTCACCGGCAACATTCTCAACCTGCCCGCAGCGGCCATCACCCTGCTCGTCACCTATATCTGCTATGTCGGCATCACCCAAAGCTCGTTCGTGAATGCGCTGGTGGTGGCAATCAAGATCACGGTGATTCTCGCCATCATCGGCGTGGGTGCCTTCTACGTGAATACCGACAACTGGACACCGTTCATTCCAGAAAACACTGGCACCTGGGGTGAGTTCGGCTGGTCCGGCATTTTGCGCGCCTCGGGCGTGATCTTCTTCGCCTACATCGGTTTCGACGCCGTTACCACCGCCGCGCAGGAAGCGCGCAAGCCTGCCTTCGACATGCCCTTTGGTCTGCTCATGGGCCTGCTTATCTGCACCGTGCTCTACATTTTGATGTCTGGCGTGCTCACCGGGCTCTTGCCCTATGCCGAACTCAATACCGCGGCGCCGGTGGCGGTAGCGCTCAGTGCGCACGAGGAACTGCGCTGGCTGGCGCCGTTCGTGGTGTTCGGCGCGCTGGCGGGCCTCACGTCGGTGGTACTGGTACTGATTCTGGCGCAGGCGCGCATTCTGCTCGCCATGGCGCGTGATGGCCTGTTGCCGCCCATGTTCAGCGCCGTGCACGGCAAAAACCGCACGCCGCACATCGCCACACTGGTCACCGGCGGCGTCGCCACGCTGATGGCGGCGCTCTTCCCGATCGGCATCTTGGCGGAACTGGTGTCGATCGGCACCTTGCTCGCCTTCGCCATGGTAAGCGCCAGCGTGTTGATTCTGCGCTATACCCGCCCCGACGTGCCGCGCCCGTTCAAGGTACCGGCGCCGTGGTTCATCTGCCTGGGCGGGGTGTTCTCCTGTGGCCTGATGGCCGCCTCGCTGCCACTCGACACCTGGCTGCGGCTCATCATCTGGATGCTGATCGGCATCGGCGTGTACTACGGCTACAGCCGCCATCACAGCGTGGCGCGCAAGGAAGCGGCGCAGCAATAAATAAACCCTGATTTTTCTCTACAATTCCATGCCCGCATCGAGCCTGTTGCAGCCGGCAGCCCGAGTGCACCTCCGGGGGACGCCCGCAAGTACCTCCATGTAGGGCTCGGCTCGCGCCGGCAAGCCGGTCCAGCCGCCCGGCATAGCCGGGCGTCGTTCAGCTTTCGCACAACGCTGCGCGTTGTAAGCGCTCGGCTTCACCCCTGGCGCTCGACGCCCCCGGATGCGCACTCGGGCTACCGGCTGCACGCCGTTGAGCAACGAAGTTACGCATGAAAAATAGTGTTTGAGAGTTTGTGCAGAACCTAAAGCCTCTGGTGGTCCCGGCTTTTATCCAGGGGCGTTGAGGGCCATGGATGGCCCGAACCGAGCCCTACATGGACGTACTTGCGGGCGCCCCCTGGATAAAAGCCGGGACCGCCAGAGGCTCACCACTACCGGAGCGATCTTTACGGAGCAGCCGGCGCCATGACAAAAGGATCCGCATGGATATGACAGCTAGCCGCACCTTGCAAAAACACCTGACGCTTCAGGCTGTTCACCAGTTCCGGTGCGCCGCACAGAAACACGCGCGTGGCGTTGGCGGCGTGCTGTGCGAAGTGCTGCTTTAGCAACAAGGCCACATCACCACTCTCGCCCTCTTCCCGCACAGCGGGCAGGTAACTGAAGTTGGGATGTGTGGCCGCCAATTGATGCAGCTTGTCGGCATGATACAAACCGTTACGTTCCAAAACACCGTGAATCAAGGTGATCGGCCCCTGATGCCCTTGCTGCAAGGCATCGCGGACGATGCCTTCAAGCGGCGCCAAGCCCGTGCTGGTGCCAGCCAGCAGCAGGGGAAAATCTGCCGTAGCGTCAGGCAGGTAAAAGCACTCGCCAAGCGGGCCGCGAATAGTACACACAGCGCCAATCGCGCAGTGATCGTGTAACCAATTGCTGAGCTTGCCACCGCTGACCCGGCGAATATGCAATTCGATATAGCCGTCGTGCGCCGGAAGGCTGGCCACCGAATAACTTCTGACCACTTGTTCCATTTCAAGATGCAGATACTGCCCCGCACGGCAAGTAAAACCCTCTGGAACCTCCAAGCGCAACACCAATACGCCTTCCGCCGCCAGGTGCTTATCCAGCACCCGCGTCGAGAACACCGGGATTACCTTGTTGGGCAAGGCCACCCACAAATCGCCCGCCGGTTGGCACTGACACGCCAGAAAATAACCCTGCTGCACCCAGGCGGGTTTCAAGCCGCGTTGACTCTGCGCGGGCACCTCGCCCGTAACCGCCTGCATCAGACAACTCTGACAAACCCCGCTGCGGCAAGAATTGGGAATCCGCTGCCCGGCGCGCTCCAGCGCGCTCAGCACCGTTTCGTGCGGCAGCAGCGCCACCTTGCTCTCCCCAAACGTGACGACGCTCATGGCCTGAAACTCAACGGTCCAATACGTCGTCCCTCACGCTGTTGGCGATGGTGGCAACCTTGGCGATATCCGCCTCGGCAGCGCCCAACTCCTTCAAGGTGGCGCCAAGATGCGCGATGACAATATCGACATGCGTATCGTTCAAGCCCCGCTTGACCAGATGGCGATGCCCTTCGCGCATGTCCTTGCCGGTGTAATGATTGGGGCCGCCGAACACCATGGTGAGGAAGGCCTTTTGTTTGGCGGCCTGCCGCTCCATGTTGGTGTCGTCGAAGAAGTGGCTGACGCGCTCATCCGCCAGCATTTTGCGATAAAAAATATCCACCGCCGCATCCACCGCGCCCGCACCGCCCAACGATTCAAATAACGTTGCCATGAGTTGCTCCTCCCTTGGGTTTGCTCATAAACATGTATTTTATTTACATCATAAGCAAACACAAGGCGGAATTCTGCAAATACTGTGGAAAGGTGCCGCATCCTGTCCCGTGCCCTCTGCACCACGCCCTCTCCCCCGGCCCCTCTCCCACAAGTGGGCGAGGGGAGCTTATGCCCCTCGCCCGCTTGCGGGAGAAGGATTGGGGAAGAGAGTGCCGCACACGTTGTATTCAGGAAAAATTCACCGTCGCCATGCCTCAATGGCGCCGTGGTCATTTTCAAAGAGGGAGCGCTATGCACCGTTATAAGATACTTGCCGTTGCAACTTGTCTGGCTCTGTTCGCGGCCAGCCCCAGCCAGGCCGACTGGCGCGATTTTGCCAAGCAGCGGGATCTGCTCGTACAGCGTTACGAACACGAACGCCATGAAGAACCGCACAAGGAAACCAATCAGTCCAGTAATCTTGGCCGCCGTGATGAACCGCGCAAGGAGACCAATCCAGCCAGCAACCTCGAACGCCGCGAGGAACCACGCAAGGACAATAACCAGTCCATAAACCAGCCCAGAAATCTTGAGCACCGCGACGAACCGCACAGGGAAAGCCACCCGGCCCGCAATGACCGCCACGACGCACCGCGCCGGGAAAACACCTGGAGCGGCAATCATGAACGCGATGAGCGTGGCCGCAGCAACTGGTTCTACGATCATGGCTACTCACGCCTGAACATCCCGGCGAACTATTACCCTGCCTTAGGGCAGTGCCGCCTCTGGTATTCCGACCAGCCACTGTGGCGTCAACCAGCCACGCAGAACTGCCGCAGCGCCCAGCTTGCCGCTCAGCCTGGCACCTGGATAATCTACCGCCCGGCCAATGATGCCGTTCATATACAGGTTATGGTGTACGAGTCTTACTACGCCGCGCCATGGGTCGGCGAATTCGATCTCAGATCAGGCGATTTCATCCGCATGATTTCCAACTTTTGACTGTTTTTTGCGCGCCTGCGCGGCAAGGCCGTAAACTAGCGCGCGATTCCACTCCTTTGCAGCGCGCCCATGACACCTGCCATCAACCTCGCCAAACAGCGCAAAATCGCGCACCGCGTACACGAGTACGCACATGATCCCGCCGCCGAGTCTTACGGGCTCGAGGCTGCGGAAAAAATGGGCGTGCCCGCAGAGCGCGTGTTCAAAACGCTGGTGGTGAGTTTGGATGAAGGCAAGCTGGCGGTAGGCATCGTGCCGGTGTGCGCCATGCTCAGCCTGAAGCAGATCGCCAAGGCGGCGGGCGCCAAGAAAGCCGCCATGGCGGAAAAGAGCCTGGTGGAACGCAGCACGGGCTACGTGCTGGGCGGTGTCAGCCCCTTGGGGCAGAAGAAGCGTCTGCCCACCTACATCGACGCCTCGGCGCAACACGTCGCCACCATCTGCGTCAGCGCAGGGCGCCGCGGCTTGGAGATCGAACTCGCACCGCAAGACCTCTGCGCCCTGCTCGAGGCCCGCTTCGTGGCCTTGAGTCAGTAATCCTAGCCACGCTTGGCGCCATCCCAACCTTCCCCCGCAAGCGGGGGAAGGAGTAGTCATCACGTTGCGCGATAGCCTCCGGGAACGTGGGAGATCACAACACCGCAACAATACTATCAGCAAGATAGCCGATGTTGCTCTTGTTGATACCGGCCACGTTGATGCGGCTGGAGCCAACCAAATAGATGCTGTAATCGTTGACCAGTTTCTTGACTTGCTCCGGCGTCAGGCCGAGGAAGGAGAACATGCCTTTTTCGTGCTGAATGAAGCTGAAATCGCGGGCGATGCCCTTGGACTTCAACTTGGCTACCAAGGCGGCGCGCAGACCATTGATGCGGTTGCGCATTTCGGTCAGCTCGTCGTCCCATTCCTGGCGCAGGGCTGGGTTGTCGAGCACCAGCGCCACCAAGGCGGCGCCGTGCGCGGGCGGCACGGAGTACATTTCACGCGCGGTGCCCACCACCTGCGTGCCCGCGGCCTCGGCGGCGGCGGCGGTGCCCGCCACGATCATCACCGCGCCAGTGCGCTCGCGGTAAAGACCAAAATTCTTGGAGTAGGAACTGGCCACGACCACTTCCGGCAGCGTGGACGCCAAAAGGCGCAGGCCGTAGACATCTTCCACCAGCCCATCGCCAAGACCCTGATAGGCCAGATCGACGAAAGGCGTGAAGCCCTGGCGCTGTGCGGCTTCGGCCACCGCTTGCCATTGTTCGCGGCTGAGGTCGGCGCCACAAGGGTTGTGGCAGCAGCCGTGCAGCAGCACCAGATCGCCTTGCCGCGCGTCTTGCAGCTTGTGCATCATTTTGTCGAAGCTGAGTTTGTGACTGGCGTAATCGTAGTACGGATAGAGTTCCAGCTTGAGTCCGGCGGAACTCATCAAGGGCAAGTGATTGTTCCAGGTGGGATCGCTGACGAAAATGCGCGTGTTCGGTGCGCCGCGCGCCACGAATTCCGCGGCGACACGCAAGGAACCGGAACCGCCCGGCGCCAGCACCACGGCGGCGCGCTTGTCTTTGAGCGCGGCATGATCGGCGCCCAGCAGCAACTCGCCGGTGTATTTCAAGAACAACTCGGGGCCCGCCTGCGCGATGTACGACTTGGAATCTTCCGTTTGCCACAGCGTATTCTCGGCGGTCTTCACGGCTCTCATCACCGGGCAAGAGCCGGCTTCGTCCTTGTACACACCCACGCCCAGATCAACTTTCTTGGGATTGGTGTCGTTTTTGTAGGCCGCGGACAGACCCAGGATGGGATCAGGCGGGCGTCGCTCGATCGATTGGAACATTGCTATATCCGTGAATGGAAAAAGAGGAATGGTTGGCGCACTTGTGCGGTTTGAGGCTCTAGCGCAAAGGGCTGGCGATTATAGCAATTCCGCGTTCATCTGCTCCACTTTGCGTTTTAACTCATCCTTGTAAGCCTCCAGACGCCGCGCCACGCGCGCATCGCTGGTGCCGAGAATGGCCGCGGCGAGGATGCCGGCGTTGCGGGCGCCGTTGAGCGCCACGGTGGCCACGGGGATGCCGGCGGGCATTTGCAGAATCGACAACACCGAATCCCAGCCGTCGATGGAGTTACTGGATTTGATCGGCACGCCGATCACCGGCAGCGTGGTGAGCGAGGCCACCATGCCCGGCAGATGCGCAGCGCCGCCAGCGCCCGCGACGATGACCTTGAGGCCGCGCGCGCGCGCGCTCTTGGCATAATCCAGCATCCGCTCCGGCGTGCGGTGCGCGGACACCACCGCCACGTCGGCGCCGATGCCGAAGCTCTCCAGCACCTCGCAGGCATCGCGCATGATGGCTAGATCCGAACTGCTGCCCATGATGACGCCCACCACAGGCTTGCGCGCGGCACTTTTGGGGTTTGCCTTGGCCAGATTTTTTGCTTTGCTGTTCATCATTACGCTCTCAACAACGGATCCAACAATTGATTCAACAATGGATTGCCCTGCATCCCGTCTTCTCTCTCACAAACCTGCTCCCAGCCTAACCCTTCCCCGCGCGCAGGGAAGGAACGCTCACTGCGCCACGACACGAATGGTTTGCTTGACTTTCTCCACTTTTTGCATCAAACGTTCCATATCGGTATCGAGGATGGTGACATGCCCCATCTTGCGCTTGGGCCGCGTGAATTTCTTGCCGTAGAGAAACAGGTTGACGCCCGCGATGGCCAATAGCGCATCGAGCCCTTCATAGCGCGCCAAACCGCTGTGGCCTTCTGCGCCCAGCACGTTCACCATGGCGGAGGGCGTTTTCAGCGCGGTGGCGCCCAGTGGCAAATCGAGGATGGCGCGCAGGTGCTGCTCGTATTGTGAGGTGTAGTTGGCATTGATGGTTTGATGTCCGCTGTTGTGCGGGCGCGGCGCCACTTCATTCACCAATACCTCGCCCGCGCGCGTGACAAACATTTCCACCGCCAAAATACCCACGATTTGCAGACGCTCCACCACGGTGCGCGCGATGGCCTCGGCGCGCGCCAGAACAGCGGGCGTAGACTGACTGGGTGCCAACAAATAGTCGACCAGGTTGTAACGCGGATCGAACACGCATTCGACCGCCGGAAACACCGCCACCTCGCCTTGGGCGTTGCGCGCCGCGATCACGGAAATCTCGCGCTCAAAATCTACCAGTTGTTCCAGTACACCCGGCGCATCGAACGCGCGTTCCAGATCAGCGGCGGTATCGAGACGGCGCACGCCGCCGCCGTCGTAGCCGCCGCGGCCCAGTTTGTTGAAGGCAGGCAGAAAATCGAGATTGGCGGCGATGTCTGCCTTGCCATCGACCAGCAGAAAGTCTGGCGTGGGAATGCCGTGATCGCGGTAAAACTGCTTTTGTGTGCGCTTATCTTGAATGATGTCGATCACGCGCGGCTGCGGATACACCGTGAGCCCTTCGCGCTCGAGCTGATACAGCGCCGCCACATTGACGTTCTCGATTTCGATGGTGAGTAGATCCACCTCTTTGCCGAAACGGTAGACCGTATCGAAATCCGTGAGGCTGCCTTGCACGAAGCGCGAGGCGAGATGACGGCAGGGCGCGTCTGCATCGGGGTCGAGCACCACGTTGTAGACATCGTAGTTAGGGCAGGCTTGCAGCAACATGCGGCCAAGCTGGCCGCCGCCGAGGATGCCCAGGCGAAAATCCTGATAGAACGCTTTCATGCCGAGATCGAGCCCAGGAAAGAAAGCGGCGCAGCATAGCACTGTGCCCGGTGTTTTTGAATCAGGGTTTTAGGGGCGCCTCAGGTGCTGCGCAGCGCCCGCAGAATGAATGCGACATGGTTGCGCGCATAGCGTTCGGGGTCGATCGGCGCCACGTCGCGGAACTGCAAGTTCCACATGGCGCCGTGCATCACCGGCGCCACCAGAAACTGCGTATAAATATCCTCGGCATCGGCCCGAAACTCGCCGCTGGCGATGCCTTTGCGGATGATGCTCAGCACCAGGTTTTGCGAAGGCTGGATGATTTCGTCGTAAAAGAACTGAGACAACTGCGGAAAACGCAGCGCCTCGCCCACCACCATCAGCAAGGTCGCGGGCAACATGGCGCTGTGCATGAAGGCGTGCATCTGGGAGAAATGAATGCTCAGCAATTCAGCGGCGCTGCCGGCGAAGCCATCGACGAAAGAGATGGCCTGATCGCGGCCAGGAAACAGCGTGCGCCGTATCACGGCCTCGAACAGGCGTTCCTTGCTCTCGAAATAGAGATAAATGGTGCCCTTGCCGATGCCCGCGCGCACCGCGACATCATCGAGCTTGGTGGCGGTGAAGCCGTGTGTGGCAAACTCCTCCACCGCCGCGTCGATGATGGCGTTGCAGCGCGCTTCTTTTTGCGCTTCGCGCTTGTTGGCGACGGCGGTGTGTGGGGAGGCGGAAGTCATGTGGCGGTTTGTAGCACGGGTGTCGTACACAGGTTTCTATTTCTTCATATCACATTTATATCGCAAACATCGTGCCGAAAGGCACATCTGGATGATAGCAGCAGCGCGCCTGTGGAGGACAATGTTGCCGCAAAGACCTTGTTCTGTGACAGGACCTGCGTCAACTCCCTTGCAATTCGCGGCGTAAAAATTCGAGCAGCTTGCTCCAGGCATCTTCACTGGCGGCTTCACGGTAGCGCTCTGGCATCGGAAAATTCTGAAAGGCATGGCCCGCGCCATCATAGCGATGAAACTCGTAAGCGATGCCCGCCTCGTCCAGCGCCTTGGCATAGGCAGCGACATCACCGGGGGACGGATTGGTGTCGTCATTGCCATAAAAGCCGATCACGCGCCGCACTTCCATGAAGCGCGTCAAGCCAAGCGGCGGCGGGTTGCCCGCGCCCAGCCCCTTACCGATGTTGCCGCCGTAAAACGTGGCCAACACCTGTAAATCCGGCAGATGACCCGCCGCCAGCCAGGCCACGCGCCCGCCCCAGCAATGGCCAACTACACCGAGGCGAGCGGCATCTACGCTGGCGTCGTTGCGCAATAGCGCGAACGCGGCGCGTAAATCCGCCACGGTCCAGTCATCGCGGCTGTTCTCGCGCTTGAGTTCCACCGGCGCGCTCTTGGGCCACCAGTGAAAAATGAACGGCGCTACCACCACGAAACCGGCATCGGCAAGGCGCCGCGCGGAGGTCAAGGTGAAGGGATCATTCTCCAGCCCTGTATGGCCCATGGGGAGATGCTGGCACAGCAGCAGGCCCGGATGCGGCCCAGCGCCTTCTGGCCGAAATACCAAAACTTCCATCGGCGAATCGAGCACCGTGAGCGAATGCAGTTCATAGCGGTAGTGCTGTTGCGCGGACATGGGGCTTCCTCTTATGGATGTTTTTTTAATGGGTGTATTTTATTGAAAATTCCATAAAACATGACATTCGTATGATCACGTAGGCTGGGTTGAGCAACGCGAAACCCAGCTTGATCCAGCGCCTGTGCTCCTCAATGCTGGGTTTCGCGTTGCTCAACCCAGCCTACTCCGTTATCGTGTCGTGTATTTTTGTCAAATCAATAATTGTTTGTTTTAATGGTACTTTCATTCAATATCGTGGCGGCTGACTTGATTCACGAGCGCCTCGCCGGCGAGTTGGCGCCGCAGATTGTCCAGAAACAGCGCTTCGGCGCGCGCACGCATACCGCTGCCCGCGTTGGAGGTATGCGGCGTCAGCGATACCCGCGGATGCCGCCATACCCAGCTTGCGGGCGCGGGCGGTTCCTGGTTGAACACATCCAAAATGGCGTACGCGGGGCGCCCCGCATCGAGCGCGGCGCGTAAATCGGCTTCCACCACCAGATCGCCGCGCGCGATGTTCACCAATAAAGACCGCTCGTTCATCGCGCCCAGAAAGCGCGCATCGACCAGGTTGCGCGTGGCGGCCGTGGCGGCGCAGGCGAGCACCACGACATCGGCAGCCGCCAGCGCTTCATGCACGCGCGCGGTAGGCAACACCGCATCCGCCAATCCGGCGTCATCGAGCGTGCGCCGCACCGCGGTGATATGCGCACCAAAGGCGCGCAAGCGCTGCGCCAGTTCACGGCCAATGGCGCCAAAGCCCACCAGCACCCAACGGCTGCCCTTGATTTCACGAAAGCCGCGATGCTGCCACACACCCGCCGCCTGCTTGGCGCGGTAGTCCGCCACGTCTTGAAAACGCGCCAGCACCTGGCCCAGCACGAATTCGGCGATGGCGATGGCCTGGGCATGATTGTTGGTGAGGCGCACGCCTTTTTTCAGCAGGTCGAGATACGGCAGTTTATCGAGCCCGGCGTTGATCGTGTGCAGCCACTCGATCGAGGGCGATTGCAGCATCACCTGAAAATAATCCCTGAGCCGTTTGGAAAAAACCAATTCGCTATGAATCCAGAAATACTGCGGGCGCAGCGCCTCCAGGCCAATGGCCTGGCCGTCGAGCGTGATGTGGCCGTCTTCGTCATACACGCCGACGCGCAAGCTCGGCGCAACAGCGCGAATCGGCTCCGCAAGACGCTCCCAGGTAGGTTTGAAATACAGCGCGACAGGCATGAGCGGCGGTTCTCTATTTTTTACCACGACGGTTCATAACAGACGGTTCATAACAAATGCCATAACAAATGCCATAACAAACATCACAACAAACGTCACGACCAACCTCACAACAGCGGCCCCAGCAAACGGCAGCAATTTTCGATCAGATAACAATGACGCGGACGTTGCCGCCACTCAGCCAAATCCAGCGGCAGCGAAACCTCCAGGTAGCGCTGCTGCAAGGCGCGCAAGGTGGCAGTGAATGCCGCATCGTACAGCAGCAGCGAAATCTCGAAGTTCAACCACAAACTGCGCGCATCCAGATTCACCGAGCCGAACATGCTCAAGGCGCCGTCCAAGGTCAAGCTCTTGGTATGCAGCAGGCCCGCCGCATAGCGATAGATGCGCACACCCGCCGCCAGCAGTTCGTCGTATTGTGAGGCGCTGGCGTATTGGACCAGTTTTGAATCATTGCGCAGCGGCACCACCAGCGACACCGCCACACCGCGCTGCGCTGCGCTGATGAGCGCGGTGACAATGGCTTCATCGGGCACAAAATAGGGTGTGGTCAGCACCAGTTCGCGCTCTGCGCTGTAAAGCGCGGCCAGCAGCAACTGGTGCATCGCACCCGGGTGCAAGTCTGGCCCCGACGGCGCCACCTGGATGGCGCCACCCGGCAGCACAAATGGCGGCGGCGGCGGCGGCACAAACGCCGTGCGCGTTTCAATCGCCCAATCGACCGCGAACACACCAGAGAGCAGCGTGGCGGCAGGCCCCACCACGCGCACCATGGCATCCACCCACTCGCCCACGCCCGCGCCGCGTTTGAAATAGCGCGGGTCCACCAGATTCTGGCTGCCGGTATACGCGATCGCATGGTCGATGACAGCGAGCTTGCGGTGGTTGCGCAAATCGGCGCGCACCGCGAAGGTGCTCAACAAACTGGCGGGCAGCGCCGCGGTCAAGATCACGCCTTCACGCCGCAGCCGCGCCGCTTGTTCGCCGCGCAGAAAAGCCTTGGCGCCCACCGCATCGACCAACACACGGCAACACACCCCGCGCTGCGTCGCCGCCACCAGCGCTTCACCCACCGCATCCGCCCAGCCGCCCTCATGCCAAATATAGAACGCTAGGTCTACACTGTGCCGCGCCGCCGCGATGTCGGCTAAAAGCTGTGTGAAAAACGCCACATAATCGCTGAGCAGCGTCATGCTGTTACCGGGCATCACGCCTTGCCCGAGCACCTTGGCGGCCTGTCGCGCCAAGGGCACGTAAGCGACAGACTGCAACTGGGCGGTGGCGAGGCCAAAGGCCGCCTGTTGCCGCAGCCAGCGTTCATACGCCGCCTGATTCGCCGCCGCCACCGCACCCCGCCGCCGTCCGAGGCGTTTTTCGCCAAACAGCAAATAAATGAACGCGCCCAGCAAGGGCACACTGAAGATCACCGCCAACCAGGCCAGCGACACCCCCACCGGCGGCCGGCGCATCACGATGCGCAGCGTCAGGCCAATCACGATCAGCCAACCCGCCGCCAGCGTGAAAATCGAAATGAGTTCCAGTTCCAGCCGTTCCATGCAAACCCCAGGGCGTAATGGCCTGGCACGATACCATGGAGGCCCAAACCCGCAACGGCTATAATTCACAACTTTCGCCCGCAAGCGCGGATTTTTCCTGATTTTTTCGACGCCCTCGCCATGGACAAAACTTACGACCCCCACACCATCGAAGCCGCGCTCTACCGTCAATGGGAGGAGCAGGGCTACTTCAAGCCCAGCGCCGCGCCTGTACCCTACTGCATCATGATTCCGCCGCCGAATGTCACCGGCAGCCTGCACATGGGCCATGGCTTCAACAACGCCATCATGGATGCGCTGATCCGTTATCACCGGATGCGCGGCCACAGCGCGCTCTGGCAAGGCGGCACCGATCACGCCGGCATCGCCACGCAAATGGTGGTAGAGCGCCAATTGCAGATGCAGGGCCAAAATCGCCTTGAACTAGGGCGCGATAAATTTCTGGAAAAAGTCTGGGAATGGAAGCAAGAATCCGGCAACACCATCAGCCGTCAATTGCGCCGCCTTGGCTCGTCGATCGACTGGTCGCGCGAGCGTTTCACCATGGATCCCGGGTTTTCGCGCGCGGTCGAGGAAGTGTTTGTGCGCCTCTTTGATGAAGGCTTGATCTACCGCGGCAAGCGCCTGGTGAACTGGGACCCCAAACTGCACACGGCCATCTCCGATCTCGAAGTGGTGGCCGAAGAAGAAAACGGCCATTTTTGGTATTTTCGCTATCCACTCACCGGCGGCGCCACCACCTTGGAGGGCAAACCCTATATCGTCATTGCCACCACACGCCCTGAAACGCTGCTGGGTGACAGCGCGGTGGCGGTGCATCCCGATGACGAGCGCTACCGGCACCTGATCGGCAGCGAAGTGGAACTGCCGCTGTGCAATCGCCGCATTCCGATCATCGCCGACACCTACGTCGATCCCGCGTTCGGCACCGGCTGTGTCAAGATCACGCCCGCGCATGACTTCAACGACTACGAAGTCGGCCAGCGCCACAATCTCGCCCTGCGCAACATTCTTACCCGCGATGGCGCCATCAACGATGAGGCGCCCGCCGCCTATCGCGGCCTCGATCGCTTCGACTGCCGCAAGCAATTGATCCGCGATCTCGAAACCGCGGGCCTGGTTGAAAAAATCGAACCGCACAAACTCAAAGTACCGCGCGGCGATCGCAGCGGCGTGGTAATCGAACCCTTCCTCACCGATCAGTGGTACGTTGCCACCAAAACGCTCGCCGAACCCGCCATTGCCGCGGTGGAAAACGGCCAGATCCAGTTCGTACCCAAAATCTGGGAAAACACTTATTTTGCCTGGATGCGCGACATTCAAGACTGGTGCATCAGCCGCCAATTATGGTGGGGCCACCGCATCCCGGCCTGGTACGACGACACCGGCAAGGTTTACGTAGCGCGCAGCGAAAGTGAAGCGCGCAGCAAATATGGCCTGGGCGCTGCTGTTGCGCTGCGCCGCGATGACGACGTGCTTGATACGTGGTTTAGCTCGGCGCTGTGGACCTTCGGCACGCTGGGCTGGCCGGAGGCGACGGCGGAGCTGGAAAAATTCCATCCTACCGATGTGCTCGTTACCGGCTTCGACATCATCTTCTTCTGGGTGGCGCGCATGATCATGATGACGCTGAAGTTCACCCAGCAGATTCCGTTCAAAACCGTGTACATCCACGGCCTGATCCGCGATGCCGAAGGCCAGAAGATGTCGAAATCCAAGGGCAACGTGCTCGACCCCATCGACCTCATCGACGGCATCGATCTGGAAAGCCTGGTACAAAAACGCACCAGCGGCATGATGCAGCCGCAGCTTGCCAGCAAGATCGAAAAAGCCACGCGCAAGCAATTCCCCGACGGCATCGCCGCACACGGCACCGACGCGCTGCGCTACACCTTCTATTCGCTGGCCTCCACCGGGCGCGACATCAACTTCGATCTTGGCCGCATGGAAGGCTATCGCAACTTCTGCAACAAGATTTGGAACGCGGCGCGCTACGTGTTCATGAATACGGAAACCGCAGCGGTCAGCCAACCTACGCGCCTTGAGGACTACTCGCGCGCGGATCTGTGGATTCAATCACGCTTTCAAGCGGCGCTCGGCAAGGTTAACGACAACCTGGCCGCCTACCGCTTCGATCTGGTGGCGCAGGCGGTGTACGACTTTTTCTGGAACGAGTATTGCGATTGGTATCTGGAACTGTCCAAGCCGGTTTTATGGGACGACCAAGCCAGCGCGGCGCAGAAAAACGCCACCCGCTACACCCTGCTCCACATACTGGAACAAAGCCTGCGCCTGGCGCATCCGCTGATGCCCTTCATCACCGAAGCCATCTGGCTGAAGGCCGCGCCACTCTGCGGCATCCAGGGCGACACGCTGATGTTGCAGCGCTATCCCGAAGCGGATGCCAGCGCGCAGCGCCCAGAAGTCGAAGCCGAAATCGCCTGGTTGCAGCGCGTGATTCTCGCCCTGCGCAACATCCGCGGCGAACTCAACATTTCGCCTGCCAAGGCCATGACAGCGCTCTTCGGTAAAGGCAGCGCGCAAGACCGCAGCCTGCTCGAGAGCAACCAGCAAGCACTCGCCAAACTGGCCAAACTGGATGCTCTGCGCTGGTTAGAGGCGGGCGAAATCGCACCCGTCGCCGCCATGCAGTTGGCGGGCGAGATGGAAATTCTGGTGCCGCTCGCAGGCGTGATCGACCTTGGCGCCGAACGCACGCGCCTCAGTAAAGAACTGGAAAAACTGCGCGCGGAAATCAGCAAACTGGATGGGCAACTCGGCAACGAACGCTTTGTTGCCAATGCTCCCGAGGCCGTGGTGGGCAAGGTCCGCGAACAACGCGGCGCCGCGCAGCACGCCCTGGCGCAGTTGGAAGAGCAATTGGCCAGGCTGGGTAAGCAATAGCTAGGCTAAAATGAACCATCCCCTCACGCTTGATAATTTGATTGCCCTGATTCGAGAGCATCAAGGCATCTCGCCAAAAACCAAAATCGGTGCAAATTCGTTTATTGAAAAAGACCTTGGTATTACAGGTGATGATGGTTGCGAATTACTACAAGTTATCGAAAAAGAATTTGGAGTTTCGTTTACTGGGCAAGATGGTTCAATCCGTGAGGCATTCGATCTGGAGAGCAATCAGTACCTTTTTAATAGTGAAGGGTTAAATATTTTTTGGCTTATTGCTCGTCTATTTGGCCGCGACTCTGAGAATGTAAAGCAAATAACCGTTGGGGAGCTATATCGTGCTGTATGCAAAGTCAGTCATAGCGCAGTCAGTGCCTAACATTACTCAATCCGGACGCTGCGCCTGCGGCGCAGCGCCGGTTAATTTAAGCGATAGATTGTGGTCGCGGCTTGAGCGGTTTTGTTGCAATTGACGGCAACGTTCGCGTCATTGTGCACAAAGGCGCGGAATCCATGCGACGTTAGGCGTTAGTCCCATGGGTTGATGACCGCAATACCACAGTCGCTGAAGTCTTTGACATTGCGCGTCGCCAACGTGGCGCCACGCGAGCGCGTGATACTAGCAATCATGGCATCAAACTGGCTGATGGGGCTGCCCATGGCTTTACGCGCGGCCGCAATCTCCGCATACGCATTCGCTGCATCATTATCGAAGCTGAGTACCCGCCCCGCCAGGTCTTCGGTGAAGATAGCCAGCGTAGCGTCTAGTAAGCGGTCCTTGCGCTGGCCATCTGGCAACAGATGAACACCGTAGAGCAATTCGGCCCGCGTCACGGTGGTGGTGAATAGCGCGGCACGCGGTTGTGCCTCCAGCCACGCCATGGCTCTGGCATCCGGCGTTGGCTTCAGTATTTCTGAGATGACGTTGGTGTCCAGAACAATCATGCACTCAAATCCGGCGGTGAACGCATGGGTTCACGTGCGGGCAACTTCAGTGTGACACCCCCTAGCGGCTTGATTCGAGCCCGGATTGCCACGACCAGTGATGTTTCGGCGCGGGACTCGGTTGAGAGCGCTGCGCGAAGGATGTCGCACGCCTCATCTTCCATTGAACGCCCATGCCGAGCTGCCTGCACCCGCAAGCGTATTTTTAGCTGATCGTCGATATTGCGAATGGTCATTGTCGCCACGGGCCACCTCATTAAGCATTGTATTGATATTAGTCAGTGATTAATGATGGTGCAAGGAGCGCAGGCCCCCTGGGTAGGGGGCGAACTGAGAGCGTCAGCACTGGAATCAAAACCATTGCTCTAATGCTTGCCACAGAACAATTCCCCTCCTGTGGAGGGGTGGACGCCGTAGGCGGACGGGGTGGTCAAGGAGGGGACATTTATCTTGTGCCACTTCAGTTGCCTACGGCAACCACCCCGCCCTGCGGGCACCCCTCCACAGGAGGGGAATTTATCTAACGCTTGCTCCCCAAAACAAGGTTTCCAGGTAGAGGCCAAAAAGGAGGGCACCTAGCAAATACTAGCCGCTTGCCTGCTCGGCCGTATAACCCGCCCCCAGGCGTAGCGCCGGAAAGCCATTTTTGAAACGCAGCGCAGGTTTTTCAACCAGCCGCCAGGAGAGCCATGCCACCAGCAAAGTAAGGGGCAAGGCGTACAGCGTCAGTTCGTAGCCGCTCAAGCCGGGGCCCATAAATCCACGCATCACTTGGGTCAGCGGCCAGCCGTAAAGGTAAACGCCATAGGAAATATCGGTTCCCGTATAGCCGCGTGTCAGCAAAGGCAGCCGCAAGGAACCCAGCCAGATAAGTGGATAGGCCACCAAGAATGGAAATGCCTGCGCCAACACCCCGTACTGCACGGCTGGCACGATCCCCATAAGCAGTAGCAAGGCAAGCCAGATGCGCGGTTTGTGATAACGTACCAAAAGGTTCATAAAAATGCCGCACACCAACGCGGGCAAAATGAACAACAACTCGCCCAGCCACGGCGGTGAAATGGCATATATCCAAATCAACGAAGCGCCACCCACGGCCAGCAGCAGAACCAGCAACAGGGCAAACCAGCGCCGCGGATTGAACAGCCCTGCCAGCGCCATCAGGCCAATGAATAAATACCCCATCACTCCCAGGCGAATCGTCCACAGTACGCTGCTGGCTGTACCCGGCAGCATATCGTTGGCATAGGACGATAAATAAAAAGCCACATTGGCAAAATGCAAATCCTTGCTATGAAGCGTGATGACTTGCAAAACCTCGCTCAACACGCTCGGGGATTTCACAAACTCCCACCAACCGCTTTGGTCGAACAGCGGGCAGATGCCATAAGTGATGACCAGCGTGCTCACCACCAACGCCGGCATGATTCGCAAGAAACGCTTACGGATGAAATCGCCCAGCGTCGCCGAGCGCCTGGCGCTTTCAGTGACCCAAAAGCCGCTGAGAATGAACAATATGAATATCCCATATACCGCTGTCGTATAGCCCGTGCTTTTCAGTGGATCAGTGGTATCAGCGCCCGTCGCAATCAAGAACGCATAGGAAAAAATCACGCTCGATGCTGCCAACAAACGGATGGCATCGAAATTTCGGTAATACACACGGCTTTCATACCGCTCTGTATTTTCAAAGGAAGGGCTTGTCATCAGAGGGCTCACTACGCATCGCCGCCAAACAAATCGCGGGTATAGACCTTATCGCGCACATCATCGAGTTCGTCGACCCAGCGGTTGGCAATGATGACATCCGCCTCGCGCTTGAAATCGGCCAGGGCCGTCAACACGCGGGAATGGAAGAATTCCGGCTCATGCAGCGCAGGTTCGTACACGATCACCTCCACGCCACTGGCCTTGATGCGCCGCATGATGCCTTGAATGCTGGAGGCGCGGAAATTATCCGAGCCCGCCTTCATCACCAAACGATAAATGCCAACCACATTCGGCTTCAATTTGAGAATGCTTTCGGCAATGAAATCCTTGCGCGTAGTGTTGGCATCGACAATGGCCTTGATGAGGCTTTGCGGCACATCCTTGTAATTGGCCAGCATCTGCTTGGTATCTTTGGGTAGGCAATAACCGCCATAGCCAAACGACGGATTGTTGTAATGCGCGCCGATACGCGGATCCAGCGCCACGCCTTCGACGATCTGGCGAGTGTTGAGCCCGTGCACGGCGGCATAGGTATCAAGCTCGTTGAAATACGCCACGCGCATCGCCAGGTAGGTATTGGCAAACAGCTTGATGGCTTCGGCTTCGGTGCTGTCGGTGTAGAGCACCACGATGTTCTGCTTCATCGCCCCCTGCATCAATAACTCGGCAAACACGCGAGCGCGCTCGGAGCGCTCTCCCACCACGATGCGCGACGGATACAGGTTATCGTACAAGGCACGCCCCTCACGCAAGAATTCGGGCGAGAAAAATACGTTGGTGCAGGCATATTGTTCCCGGCAACGCTCGGTAAAGCCCACCGGCACCGTGGATTTGATCACCATCACTGCGCGGGGATTGAGGGCCTGCACCTCCTGTATCACCGCCTCCACCGAATTGGT
>JAIRJU010000013.1 GCA_031260485.1 Pseudomonadales bacterium
CATCACTTCCTCGCCGCGTTCCGAATCCAGGTTGCCGGTGGGCTCGTCCGCCATGATGACGTTGGGCTTGTTGACGATGGCGCGCGCCACCGCCACACGTTGCTGCTGGCCGCCGCTCAACTGCTGCGGAAAATGCTTGCTGCGATGGCTCATGCCCACCTGCTCCAGCACTTCCGTCACCCGGGGTTTGCGCACATTGCTGGGGGCCTTGTTGTACAGCAGCGCGAGCTCCACGTTTTCGTATACCGTCAGCTCGTCGATCAGATTGAAGTTCTGGAACACAAAACCGATATTGGCCTTGCGCAGCGGCGCGCGCTTGTCCTCCTTGTACTTGGCGACATCCTCGCCGAGAAAGCGATAGACGCCGCCAGAGGGCGTGTCGATCAAGCCCAAGAGGTGCAACAGCGTGGACTTGCCACAGCCCGAGGGCCCCATGATGGAGACGAATTCGCCTTCCTTTACCTTGAGATTGATGCCGTCCAGGGCAGTGGTTTCCACTTCGTCGGTGCGGTAGAACTTCTTCAGGTTGTCGGTTTCGATGATCATGTGTGGGTCCTGGGGGTTGTCATGGTGTTCTCGTGCTCACAGCGCTTCATTCAGTTCCAAGAGCGCCATGTCGTTGAAATTTTCGTAACCGGAGGTGATGACCCGGTCGCCTTCGCGCAGGCCGTCCAGCACTTCGATGGCCTGCGGATTCTGCTTGCCGAGCCGCACCTCTACCTTGGCAGCGGTGGTGCCATCTTGTGAGAGCAGGTACACCCAGCGGCCACCGGTGTGCTGATAGAAGCCGCCTTTGCGAATCATCAGGGCCTGCTTGGGCACGCCCCAATTGAGTTCTACCGTCAGTGCCTGTCCGCGCCGGATGTTGTCGGGCAGCGCGCCGATGAAATCGACGTCCACCGCGAAGGCATTGTTGACGACCTCGGGGTACACCTTGCGGACCACCACCGGATGTTCGTTGTCGCCAAGTTTGAATTTACCTTCGGTGCCCACTACCACGTTGGCGGCGTAGTACTGATCCACCGTGACGTGAATTTTCAGTTGGTCGAGAATGTCGATCTGCCCGATGCGCTCGCCTTTGCCGACGTTCTGCCCCACCTCGGCATTGATGCTGGAAAGCTGCCCGGCAATGGGCGCACTGACCTTGAGGCTGCCCGCCAGTTGGCTGAGCAATGCCAGGCTCTGGTTGAGCTGTTCCACCGAATCGCTCGCGCGCGCCAATTGCCGTTCCACCAGCAGGTCTTCCTGCTTGATGCGCTCTTGCAGGAGATCGCGTTTGCCTTGTTGGTAGGCCAGTTCGTCGCGCACAGCTTCGTAGTCTTCGCGCGTGAGCGGGTTGTTCTTGCTGTGGCTCAGTTGCTGGTAACGTTCGAATTTTTTTTCCAATTCCTGAATCTTGTAATTCATGTCGAGCAACTGGTCCTTGAGAATCAAGCTGTCCCGCGCACGGGTAATCTGGGTATTGGAAATCTGGTCGAGGTTTTCCAGCAACTGGTTTTCAGAATCAATGATGGTGCGCTGTAGGCTAGTGTTGGAGAGCCGCAAAATCGGCGTGCCTTGCTCCACCCATTGGCCACCCTTGGTAAAGATCTCTTCCACACGGCCACCTTCTTCCAGATCCAGGTACACCGAGGTTTCAGGGACCACGATGCCGTCGAAGGGGTAGTACTCGCGGAATTCGCCGGTGGAAATGGTCGAGATCGACAGCCGGCTGGCGTCCACCGACAAACGATCGGTGCCGCGCGTGATAGCGACTGCGGCCAGCAACAGGATGGCCGCCGCCACGGCGAGCGCGAGGGCTTTGCTCAAGGACCAGCGAGGTTTGGTAATCGGTTTATCCATGGCTGTTATCTAACAATTTTTATGCCAAGGGCGGCGAAATCAAAAAATACTTTCAAATACAACAGCTTAGTTTTTTGGCGACTGATCGCGGAACGAAATTTTGTCTCGAAATGGATCAGTAGTTGTATTGTTTTGAAACATTACGTAGTGTGCGCAGCACTCGTATTGGGGTGACTGAAGCAGCATGGCGTTCGTGGAAAACAAACTGACCGGCAACATTCTGGTGGTCGATGACAACGCTGACGTGTTGCTCGCGGCGGAGATAGTGCTCAAGAAAGAATTCAGCCGGGTGCAGACGGAACTCGATCCGGCACGGCTGGGTTCGCTGCTGGCGCAGAGCGATGTCGATGTGGTGTTGCTGGACATGAACTTCGCCCTGGGGGCCACCAGCGGTCAGGATGGCTTGGATTGGCTGAAGTTCATCAAAACTCGCTCACCCGCCACGCAAGTCATCGTGATGACGGCTTACGGTTCTCTCAACCTGGCCATTGCCGCGATCAAGGGCGGCGCCACCGACTTCGTGATCAAGCCATGGGAAAACACCAAACTGGTGGCCACCCTCGGCGCCGCGCTGGCACACAGCCGCACCATGGCTGAAGTGCTGCAATTGAAGACCCGCCAGAAACTTTTTAATCAATTTATCGGCCGCGACTTCGGCCAGATCATCGGCCAGTCGCCAGCGCTGCAAGAATTGTTGGCGAACATCGACAAGGTGGCGGCCACCGATGCCAATGTGCTGATCCTCGGTGAAAACGGTACCGGCAAGGAATTGATCGCGCGCGCCTTACATGCGCAGTCAGGCCGCGCGGAACAAGCGTTCATCAATGTCGATCTTGGCGCCATCACGCCCACGCTGTTCGAGTCGGAACTGTTCGGCCATGCCAAGGGCGCCTTCACCGATGCACACAACGCGCGTTCGGGCCGCTTTGAGATCGCCTCCGGCGGCAGCTTGTTTCTCGATGAAATCGGCAATATCGACATGCAGATGCAGGCCAAGCTGCTGGGCGTGCTGGAATCGCGCAGCGTGAGCCGAGTGGGTTCGGACAAGCCGATAGCCGTCGACGTGCGTTTGATCTCTGCCACCAACATGCCGCTGTACGACATGGTGGAGGACTATCGCTTCCGGCAGGATTTGCTCTATCGCATCAACACAGTCGAATTGCATGTGCCCTCGCTGCGCGAACGTGCGAGCGACATTCCGCTTCTGGCCGAGCATTTCATTGAACTGTTCAGTCGCAAATACCACAAGCCCCTCAAACGCCTCAGCGCGGAGGCGCTGCGCAAATTGCAGGCTTATGCCTGGCCGGGCAACATCCGTGAATTGCAACATGCCGTGGAGCGCGCACTCATCATGGGGGAAAGCAACGAGTTGCAGGCGGACGACTTTGCCTTTGCCAGCAAAAAACCGGGGCAGCGCGACAGCATCAACCTGAATCTGGAAGCGGTGGAGAAAGACACCATCCACAAAGCGCTGATCAAACATCAGAACAATCTCAGTCGCGCTGCCGCGGAACTGGGGCTTGGCCGCGCCACGCTCTACCGCAAGATGAGCAAATATGGAATTCAATAATTTCAGGTTCAATGTGGCATGGCGGGTGTTGGCGCTGCTCGCCAACGTGTTCGCGCTGGTATGGGGCTACCTGCGCACCGATTGGCAAGTGACCCTGCTGGTGAGCGCGGCGGTGCTGGTGCTGCAAAGCAGCGAACTGGTGCATTATCTCGAAACCTGCAACCGGCAGTTCGCCGATTTTCTCGATGCCATCAGTGCGCGCGATTTTTCCCTCAGTCATCAGCAGATAGCCCACAAGGGCAAGTCGTTCGAGGCGCTGGGCAAAGCCTTCAACCGGATCACGCAGGCGATGCGGCGGCTCAATTCGGAACGGGCGGTACAACATCAATTGCTGGAAGCAACGCTCGAACACATCAGCATCGCCCTGCTGTGCATCGATGCCAGCGGCAAGATCATCCTGATGAACCAGGCGGCGAAGCGGCTGTTCGATGTTCCCTCTATTCATCACGCCTTTACGCTTGCCAAGGTCGATGCACAGTTGCCGGCGCTGGTGCGCGATGCGATGGCCGGGGAGAGTCAGTTGGTCAGCCTTACCTGCGGCGGGCAGGCGCAGCCCTTGTCGATGTTCACCACCAAGTTCGAGCTACTGGGCGACACTTACTCCCTGGTTTCCTTGCAGAACA
>JAIRJU010000025.1 GCA_031260485.1 Pseudomonadales bacterium
GGCATCAGAGCCGCCGATACCTTGGCGGCGTGCTTCAAGCCAGTTTTTGCGCTCAATGTTGCGCGTCTCGATCAAGCGCAGGGCTGGGCGGTGCGGGTACTCCGGTTTGATAGCCGGTAACGCGAATGTCATTGTGAAATCTCCATAAAGCACACAGCCCGGTCGCTCATCGCGCCGGGCCTTGTGCCGTTGAAAGTGAAGTAGATAAACGAGCCGTCAAGCCACGAGTTGCAAGGCTTCGTCCCATGCCTTTTGCTTGAGCGCAGCGCCTTGACCGAACCACGCGGCATCGAGCCGGTGATCAACGCTTCGAGCACGGCGGTGATGGTCTACGAACTCCGTCACGCTGTTCACTAGACCCCAGGCTGTACCGGAAGCCGAAGCCATATCTGCCCCTTTGCCTTTACCGGCGTAGAGGTCATGGACGGCTTTCACTGCACGTTCGTTGATGACCGTGGTGTTGCCATCGGTCGGTGTGGATGCAGTGGGGTAGGTCAGCACACGTTTGAAGAACGCTTCGACGGCATCATCCTTGACCTTGCACTCAGCCAATGCCTTCATGCGAGTGATGAAACCATCCCAGGCTGAAACAGCAATGCCGAGTTGACGCTTGACCGCTTGAGCATTGAATTGGCTGCGATGACCCACCTTCACGCAACCGGCGTTGTCACTGAGCGCAATCGCCAGTGTGTTGTTGCACACGACACGCACTGAAGTGAATTGCGCAGTCGTCGCCAACGTGCCAACGCATGAAGTTGCCAACAGAAGATAACCGTTGACCCGATCATGACCTTTGAGGTTCGTGCTCTGGCCGGTCTTTGCCAGTGCCCAGAACTTGCGGCCCTCTTTGAGCACGCCAGCCGTTTCCAGCTCATAGCCGCCGGCGTCGGTGAGGTCACGGTAGAACTCCAACACGTCACGCGGCTGGACTACATGAAAACGATTGGATACCACCGATAGCGGCGCTTTGGTGTCGGATCGGTAGAGGACTTTCTGATCGGGGAAGGCGCGGATGGAATCGAGGCCACCATCACCGGTGGCGTAACGCACATCGGTCGTTTCGATGCGCCAGGCCATGCCAGCCTCACGCGCCCACACTTCGATCGGTTGACGCGCAGAGAGTTGATTACCCAGGCCGTGCCAAGGCGTTTGGCCGACGTAGGCCATCGTTTGAACAAGATGCACGAGAGAACTCCAAAAGGCATAAAGCCCGGCGCGGGGATGACCCCAGGCCGGGCAATGGATGGATGAAGACAGGAGAGGAAAACGGATCAACGAATCCGGCTGAAGGTATGACCGCAAGCTCGACACTTGAGGTTCGCGAGCATGTTGTCGTCGATGACCTTGCCAACAGCAACGCCCGTAGCGCAGCCGGCAAGAATGCCCAGCAGAACTTTTGCCGAACGGCCCAGGAAGGCAACGGATGAGCCCCCAGGGAGGATGGCACTACCGAGCAGTGCAGCGGCACTACCCGTGGCACCGATGACGCCAGCAACCTTGCGGGCGTAGTTGCGGGCAGTGATGTTGGTGGATTGACAGTTGGGACAGGATGGGGAGCGGGACATATCGGCCTCGTGGTGTTTGAGGCAACGCAGACGCTGCCTAAGCACACGGGATGCGTGCTCCTCTGAAGGATGTGGAATTGAAAAAATCTAGATCACAACCTGACTGTGCAGCGGCTGATGACCCAACCCTCCCCTGGGCTACAGGGTGCAGGTTTCCAGGGTACGGCGATGGGATAGACGCCAGCAGCCGATGGCATGGCCCCCAGCATGGCCCCTAAGCACCAAAAAACAAAACGGGTTAGCTACTCATCGCAGCTAACCCGTTGATTTTCTTGGCGGAGTGGACGGGACTCGAACCCGCGACCCCCGGCGTGACAGGCCGGTATTCTAACCGACTGAACTACCACTCCGCGTCGGTCTGGCAATTGTAGCAAAAAAACGGGGCCTCACCGGATGAACAGCAAAAATTGCGTCAAAATAGAAGGCTTCGCTTCAAAAGCCTCTGGCCGCATCACGGCGCTTGCAGCGTGATGCCTGACTCCTTGATCTGCTTGGACCAGAACTCGCGTTCTTCAGTGGCATAGCGCTGGAATTCCGCCGGACTCATGAGCATGGCCTGCAAGGCCAGATTGTCATGAACCTGGGCCTGGAAGGCCGAGGCAACGAGTCCTTCGTTGATGGCTTTGTTCAGCTTCACGACGACGTCCTGGGGCATGCCCGGAGGCCCGACGATGCCAGTCCAGGCGTTGGCCGACATGCCCTTGACGCCGGCTTCTTCGATGGTCGGCACGTCGGGCAGGATGTCGATGCGCTTGGGCATGATGATCGCCAGGATGCGCACCTGATTGCTCTTCTGGAAGGCCAGAACGGTGGCGATGTCGGTGACGTCCATCGTGACCTGACTGGCGACCAGCGCCTGGGCCGCCGGAGCGCCGCCCTTGTAGGGCACATGGGTGATCTTCAGATTCGTCAGGCGTGAGAACAGGTCCAGGGCCAGGGCATGCGGGGTGCCGACGCCGGGCGTGGCGCAGGTCACCAGTTCCGGACGCTCGCGCGCGTCTTTGATGAGGTCGGCGAGTGTCTTGTAAGGTGAAGCGGCATTGACGGCAATCACCAGCGGGAAGACGCCCATGCCCGCGATGTAGGTGAAATTCTTCGGGTCGTAGGGCAGGCGCTCGTACAGCGCCGGGTTGTAGGCCAGCGCCGTGGCGTCGAAGGTGCCTACGGTGTAGCCGTCAGGCTTGTCGTTCAGCAGGGCCTGGGCGCCGACGATGGTGCCCGCGCTGGGCTTGTTCTCGACGACGATGCTCTGGCCCAGTTTGCTGGAAACCTCTTTGTTGAGTTGCCTCACCACGAAATCAATGCCGCCGCCCGCGGAGTAGGGAACGATCCAGGTGATGGGACGTTCGGGCCAGTCCGCTGCCGTGGCCGGTGCGGCTGTCATCGCGATCATGGCCAGGCCGGCCAGGTATTTGCCCAGATGTTTCAGCATAGGTCTCCTGATAGGTATGTGGTGATGATGGGGAATGGGGCGCCGCTGTTTCCAGGCTCACGTTGGAGCGCGAGGATTCGGCGGTCTTTCGGGCCAGGGCACGCGCACCAGTTCCGACAGATCCAGCGGCCCCAGGCCTTGCCGCGCTGCTTCGCGATAGCTCTCCAGCACCGCACGCAGGACGCGCAAAGAGGCGCCGTTTTCCTGCGCCAGGGCTGCGATGTTTTCAACGTCCTTGAGCATGGTGGCCAGCGCGCCCAGCGGCTTGTCGATCGGCCCTGTCATGCGTGGCACAAAGATTTGCAGCAGCGCGGAATCGGCCCAGCCGCCGGCGAGCGCCGTGTTGAGCACCGATGCGTCGATGCCGCTGTGTTCGGCCAGCGCCACGGCTTCGGCGATCGCATTGACGGTGCTGGCGACGATCGTCTGATTGCACAGCTTGACGATCTGCCCCGCGCCGCTGTCGCCCACGCGCGTCACTCGCGCGGCATAGGCGCGTATCCAGGGTTCGGCCTGCGCCAACGCTTCACGCGGCCCTCCGGCCATGACCGACAAGGTGCCCGCTGCCGCGCCCGCCGTGCCGCCGGAGACCGGGGCATCGATCCAGGCGCGCCCGCTCATTTCAAGCAGCCGCTGCGCGTAAGAGCGCGTGGCGCCGGGCGAGATGCTGGAGTGATCGACCAGCACGCCGCCCTGAATCTGATGGATGCCCTGGGGATCGAACACCGTGGCTTCGACGGCGCTCTGGTCGGTCAAGCACAGGAAGACAGCCTTCGCGCCAGCAGCCGCTTGGGCAGGGGTGGCGGCCAGTTCCGCGCCGGCGGCCACCAGTGCCTGGGTCTTTTCCGGGCTGCGGTTCCAGACGCGCACCTGATGCCCCGCCGCCAGCAGGCGTCGGATCATGGCGGCGCCCATCAAACCGGCGCC
>JAIRJU010000083.1 GCA_031260485.1 Pseudomonadales bacterium
GACAACAAATACAAGGCGCGCATCAAGATCCTGGTGAAGGAACTGGGCGTCTCTGCGTTTCGCGACAAGGTGGAAGCAGAGTGGCAACTGTTCAAGGATGGCCCCGCCACGCTCACGCAAGATGAAGTCGAGCGCTGCAAGCGCTACTTCGTCGATCCCGCCTATGAAACCCTGGCCGAGGGCGATGCCGGCGTCGAGCAGCGGCTGCGCCATGATGTGCTGTTCACGCAGTGGATGGAACGCAACGTGCGCGCGCACAAAAAGCCGGGCTATCGTATTGTCACGCTATGCCTGAAAGCCACAGGCGTAGCGCCGGGCGATCTCGACGCCGAACAAATGGAATTCGTCGCCGATCTCGCCGATCGCTACAGCTTTGGCGAATTGCGCGTGAGCCACGAACAGAATCTGGTGCTGACCGATGTGCGTCTGCGCGATTTGCCCGCCCTGCACGACGCGCTCAAGCAGCAGCATCTGGCAACCCCTTACGTTGGCCTGCTCAACGACATCATCTGCTGCCCCGGCGGCGACTACTGCTCGCTGGCCAATGCCAAATCGATTCCGATCGCTGAAGCGATTCAACGCCGCTTTGACGACTTCACGTTCCAGAAAAACATTGGCGAGATCAGCCTCAACATCTCCGGCTGCATGAACGCCTGCGGCCATCATCATGTCGGCAACATCGGCATTTTGGGCGTGGACAAGAAAGGCCAAGAGTTCTACCAGATCGCGCTCGGCGGCTCATCCGAACGCCAGAGCGCGCTCGGCCAGGTGCTGGGCCCCTCCTTCGCGCAAGACGACATTCCTGGCGTGGTGGAAAAAATTCTGGCGGTCTATCAGCAGCGCCGCACGAGCGACGAGCGCTTCATCGACACCTTCAACCGCATCGGTCTCGACCCTTTCAAGGAGCATGTCTATGCCAACGCTGATTGATACAAAGGCGCAGCCGCTGCCCAATGGCTGGGCGCTCCTGCCCAAAGAGGCGACACTGGAACAAGCGCTGGCCGAATCCGCGCCACAATTGCTGGTGCCCGCCACGCTTTGGAGCGCGCACAAAGAGGCATTGCGCGCAAGTGGCCGTGCACTCGGCGTATGGCTGGACAGCAACGAAAACGCCAGCGCCATCGCCGCCGATCTCGCCACGCTGCCGCTCATCGCCCTGAATTTTCCCGGCTTCATGGATGGCCGCTCCTACTCCACCGCCGTGGTGCTGCGCACGCATCACCACTACCGCGGCGAACTGCGCGCCATCGGCGACATACTGCGCGATCAGCTTTTCTACCTCAAACGCTGCGGTTTTGATACGTTCGATCTAAAAGACACGGTAAAGCTGCAAGACGCACAAAAAGCGCTGCACGACTACACCACGTCCTACCAGAGCACAGTGGAAGAGCCGCTGCCTTTGTTCAAGCGTCGGGGAGTTGGTTGAGGCTTATTTGCTGCTGATGCAAAGGCCACTCATCAAACCGTGGCCTGCTTGAGTTTTTCGATCAGATCGCCACGGCGGAAAGTGGCTGACAATTGTTGCACAGAAATTTCTTGTTCTCCGTAGAGCGCTTTCAGCGCGATATCAATATCATTACGAGCCGCAACAAAATAATTTTCACCATGTTCTTCTACTAATTGCTTGGCTTGAGGGAAATTACGATGGTCCAATGCGCTCAACTCCCCTCCCAAATCCTTGAGTAACCGCCGCCCCATTTGCATGGCGATGAAGCAGGATGCGTAACGGACGAAGATCGGATCCCCTTCCTGAGGGCGTCGTCGATGGTTTTCAGCGATACGATATAGCAAAGAAGCCATAACGATCTGCGCGCCATTGAGACTATCGGAAAAAATCCCGTTATATAGCTTGCCAAAGTGCTCACGGGTAAAAAACTTGGCTTGATGTGGTGCTTGCCGCCACACTGCCAAAACAGCTTCGGCTGCTACGCCAGTTGTGATATCCGATGGTTTAGCCGCACTATCCGTACGTTTGCGTCGATAGGTATAACCCAATTCTTGAATGCTTTGTTCCAGTTGTTGCTGCTTTTCATCATTGGCACGTAAATCTTTCAAATCAACCGGGTTCTGGCTGTTGGTAGCATGTGTTATCTGTAAGATGATGTCTTCATTGTCTTTAGGCAACTTATAAATACGGACAAGCACCGTCGCATCTGTGGGAAGTGACTTATTCAAACGCTGCAATTCCTCGGATACCTTGTAGATTGTCATACAAGTTTGCCCGCCATTGACAATCTGCAAATTTTCAACTTTTACCTGAAAGTCACTGCTTTGCAGTGCATTGTAGGCAAAGTCGTCACACACCAAAGTCAGGCCGTTATTAAAAAAATAAAAATTCTCTGGCTTGCTTGAACTCAGCGTATCACGGATACCTTCATTAACTCGATTGCCATGTAGCCCCAAATAACGGCGAATATTACGTTCCAATAATTTTTCACCGTGATTCTTCATGAGCGTAGCAATTTCCAGCACAGGAATTCGGCCAATGCAAACACGGCTGAAATTCATGTCTTCAATAATGGCTTTACCTGTCAAGCGCAAGGTGTCAGAGATGGGTTTGAATCGCTGCAAAATTCCTACCAGCACGTCATGATTGACATGCTCCCAGGTTACTTGATCACCAAAACCCGCACGCTCGATTGCTGCCTGCGCTTCTTTGTTCCACTTGAGGCCGTTATTGCAAGCAATGGCTCGCACGCGTGGAATCAAGCCATCACGCACCAAGGATCGCGCCTGTTCCACCTTGACGTACAGCCGTTCATTAATCTTCCCAAGCGCAGCTGAAGGATCAAAGATATGGCGGATAGCGTTAATCATTGCTTCAATGCCATTCTGCTCAAAATTCGAGTTGCCATCCAAAGCCTTTTTATATTTTCCTTGAAACAAGGTGACATCAAACTCTCCATCCTTTTCCTCCATAACATGCAGGGCATCAACGCCAAAATCACCACCGCCATCAGTCAAACAGTCAAAGGAATCCTCAATATCGAGATCAAGCATGGTCTTGACACAAAGATAAACAAACGCCAGCGATTTCAGTCGGCTGCCGTCCGTGATATTTAACTCATCACACGCTTGCACTCGGATTTCGTCCTGAATACCCGTCAAACGCTGGTCGATGATTTGTGTATTGAGATTCATGGTTCCCATCCTTTTGGCGTAAGCCATACTTTGCCCGAGCTTGGCACTGATGGCAGCAAAAGCAGAGCCAGCCCCACCCTACAAACGCTCAGTCAAGAAAAAAACTTCTCCTTATCCGCGCGGTGCAGCCAACTGAAGGTCACTTTGTCGAACGCGCGCGCCAAGGCGCCTTCAAACAGCGACGACAGCCGTTCGCCGAATTTCTTTTTGTATTCCCAGTTCACGGCGTAAATATCGCTGTCGTCGAGGCGGCTCCTGATCCACTCATCGCTGATGTCGAGCGCATCGATCAGGCCGCGTGCCAGCGCTTGCTGGCCGGTCCATACCTCGCCTGTCGCCACGCTGGCAAGATCTACCTGAGGCCGGTACTGCGCGATGAAGGCTTTGAACAAAGCGTGCATTTCATCCACCTCTTCCTGCACTTTGAGGCGGTCTTTTTCGGTGTTTTCGCCGAAGGTGGTCAGGGTGCGTTTGTATTCACCTGCGGTAATCATTTCGTAATCGATCTTGTTGTCACGCAAAAGGCGGTGCACGTTGGGCAATTGCACCAGCACGCCGATCGAGCCCACATAAGCGAACGGCGCCGCCACCAGGTGATCCGCCACCGCCGCCATCATGTAACCGCCGCTCGCCGCCACCAGGTCCACCGCGATGGTAAGGCGCAGCTTGGCGCTGCGCAGGCGCGTGAGTTGCGACGCGGCGAAGCCATAGGTGTGCACCATGCCGCCGGGGCTTTCCAGTTTCAGCAATACTTCATCGCACTCTGGCCGCGCCACGGACAGGATGCCGGAAATACAGTGGCGCAATTCTTCCACCGCGCTGGCGCGGGTGTCGCCGTCGAAGCTGAGTACGAAGATGCGTTTCTTGCTGTCGTCCTCGCCTGCCTCGAGGGCTTTCTTGCGCGCCTTGCGTTCGGCCTTTTCTTGTTGCCGCTCGGCTTTGTCGTCGAGTTTCAGGGTGTCTTCGTCGAGGATTTCGTGGCGCAGATCATCCTTGATGCGATCGAATTCGTCGTTGAGTTTGGTAACGGTGATATTGCCTTCACTCTTGTGCTGCCCGCGCATGGCGTTGGCGGCTACCACGATGACAATGAACACCAACGCCAACACCAGCGTGAGGGTTTTGGCCAGAAACAGGCCATAAGAGTACAGAAATTCCACGTAGTTTACTCAAGGTTGAAAGGCGGCAATTTTGCGTTCAGGCGCTGTCCTGCGCAAGCCACAGGCACTGGCCGCTGCTTTTTTGGATCTGCTCCAGCGTCGTGTCATGCGCGCGCAGCTCTTCGGCGGAAGGGGGAAGCACCCGCAGCGGCGCGCGCGGGCCTTGCAGCTTGCGCACGGTTTCGCCGCGGATGTCATCGCCGCCGCCCGCCTCATGGCCCAGATGCAGCGACGATTGCCCGCCGGTCATCAGCAGGTAGACATCAGCCAGAATCTCGGCGTCCTTGAGCGCGCCGTGCAGAATACGCTGGCTGTTATCGACTTCATAACGCTTGCACAGGGCGTCAAGATTGTTCTTCTGCCCAGGGTGTTTCTT
>JAIRJU010000131.1 GCA_031260485.1 Pseudomonadales bacterium
GCCCCCCCCCCCTGATTGTTGGTTTTGTGTGGCGGGGGCGCGCGGATGCCTGGGGGTTGGGGGTGCGCGACCCGCCCCCCCCCCGCCAGGCTCTTGCCCACCAAACGTAGTGGCAAACAAACGAAGCGACAAAATCAAATCAGATATCTCGCATCAATCCAGATAAGAACAGCAATAATCCGTCAAACGCGACACCTTGAGCTTGAAGCGGGAGTGAGCGGGCACCTCGAAACGGGTACCGCCGCAGAAATGCCGCCACTCGTTCGAGCCCGGCAAAAGCACCTCGAATTCACCTGCGAGAATTTCCATGACTTCCGCCTGCGCGGTGCCGAATTCATACTCGCCCGGCTGCATCAGGCCCAGCGTTTTTTTACTGCCGTCGCTGAACAATACGCTGCGGCTGGCCACCTTGCCGTCGAAGTAGACATTGGCGGCTTTGATCACACTGACATTATTGAATTGCGTGTCGGATTGAGACATCGCGTTAGCTCCTGCGCACTGAATAAGGCGCGCAAGATACGAAGGCCACGGCGGAGGGTCAAGCGTGCCGCGACACAGAGGGGAAGGCGCATAAGAGAAAGCACAGAGGAGAATCAAAAAATCGACTTGCCTGTCACCGTCGTCAAATATTCCAGCGCCGCGCCGCCCGCCAAAGAATTGCCGGAGGGATCAAGTTCCGGCGACCACACCACCACCGAATAGTCACCCGGCAGCACCGCCGCGATACCGCCGCCCACACCGCTCTTGGCGGGCAGCCCCACGCGATAGGCAAACTCTCCCACCGCATCGTAAGTACCCGAGGTGAGCATCAGCGAATTCAGGCGTTTGACCTGTGGCCCCGTCAACAATGCCTCTCCCAGCAAGGGCGATACGCCCGCATTGGCGAGATGCACCGTGGCGCGCGCCAATTCGCTGCAACTGAGCGCCAGCGAACATTGGTGAAAATACAGATCGAGCACCGCTTCCACCGCGTTGTGCAAATTACCGTTGCCCTTGAGAAAGTTGGCCAGCGCGTAATTGATGAAACCGGTTTCGGCTTCCGAGCGCGCTACTTCCTGATCGAAATCGATATCGAAACTGCCTGAGAGCAAGCGCAGATAATCGCGTAGCGTTTCCTTGGGATTGGGCAAATGGTCTAACAAGATGTCGCAGATGACGATGGCGCCCGCGTTGATGAAAGGGTTGCGCGGAATGCCACGCTCATATTCCAACTGCACCAAAGAATTGAAACGATTGCCCGACGGCTCGCGCCCTACCCGGCGCCACAGTTCCTCGCCGCAGCGCCCCATGGCCAGCGACAGCGTGAACAACTTGGAAATGCTCTGGATGGAAAAGCGCTCCTCGCTGTCACCCACGCGATGACAAGGACCAGCGACGCGGCACAGCGCCATGCCGAATTTTTGCGCCGGCACGCGCGCCAGCGCCGGAATGTAACTAGCCACTGTGCCCTTGCCGAAAAATTCACGCAAGTACGCGGGCAGTTCTTGCAGCGTTTTGTCGAAGTCCACCTGGGTTGCTCTCCGCGTCCTCAAAAAAATGACAGGGCGCAGCCTAACGGGTCTTCACGGCCAGCGATATAAACAAACGGCATCAACGATATAAATAGTCGCGCGTGATCGGCACCTTGGCCTGCTCCTGCGCCAACTGCGCCTGGAACACCACGAGATCGGCATGGCGAAACGACGCCTCGCAGGCGGCAAGGTAGAACTCCCACTTGCGACAGAAGGTTTCGCCCAGATCACGTGCAATATCGGCGCGATTACGCTGGAAACGCTCGTACCAGTGTTGCAGCGTGGTGGCATAGTGCAAGCGCCATATTTCGATATCGCACAATTGCAGGCGGCTTGTTTCGATCGCGCCGGTGAACAAGGCCAGCGACGGAATGCCGCCGCCGGGGAAGATGTGCTTGCGAATCCAGGCATTGGTGAGCACAGCGGGGCGGCAGCGGCCAATGGTGTGGATCAACGCCGTCCCCTCTGGCTTCAAAAGCTCGCGTACTTTGTCGAAATACCTGCGGTAGAACGGCTGCCCGACATGTTCAAACATGCCGATACTGACGATGCGATCATAGTGGCCCTGATGTTCACGATAATCAGCCATCTCGAAATGCACGCGGTGCGCGCCGCGCCGCGCCTTTTCCGCACGCGCCACGGCAAATTGTTCCTGCGACAGCGTGATGCCCACCACCTCGCAGTCGTATTCACGCGCGAGATGAAACGCCATGCTGCCCCAGCCGCAACCGATATCGAGAATGCGATCACCGTTTTGGATCAATAATTTGCGCGCAATATGACGCGCCTTGGCCTGCTGCGCCGCTTCCAGGCTCAGCGCTTGCGTCGTGAAATACGCGCAGGAATAGAACATGTCGCTATCGAGAAAACGGCGAAACACCCGCTCGGGCACGTCATAGTGCGCCGCCACATTGCGATAACTGTTGCCGATGCGATTGAACTGTTGCACGGCGCGCGCCAAGGGCTTGAGCCAGGGCGGCAAATCCGTGGGCGAAAAATTGCTACGCAGGATGTCGAGCAACGCGCGAACCCCGCCCGCGCCGCTATCCCAGCCGCCGCGCAAATAGGTTTCGCCCAACTCGAATTCCGCGTCGCGCTCCAAGCGGCGCACGGTGTCTTTATCGTGTAGATTCCATTCGGCGCGCGGCTCGCCGTAGCCAAAAGTATGGGTGGAACCATCCGGCATCCGTAAGCGCAGACAGCCCCGCTTGATGTGGCTTTCCAGCAACGACAACAACATTGCTCAACTCCTTTTGATGTCAAAGTGTTATGAAACTAGCCTGGCCCATTGTGCCGAATCCTTGCGGCTACGCCAAACTGAAAACGCCCTCCAACAAAAACGGCCCAGCCCGCGCAAGTCGCGGACTGGGCCTGAGTAACATCATGCGTTGATTTTTATTGATTATTTATTGCCAAAAAAACCACGCAAAGAATTCCATAACCCACGCTCTTTGGCGTTGTCGCCGCGGCCGCGTTGATTGCCATGCTGCTGACGCGACGCAGCACCCTGCCCGCGCGAGCGCTGATCCATGGTGCTGTGGCCAAAACGCGGCGGACGCGGCTGCCGCGGCTCGACCACATTGCCTTGCGCATCGCGGAAAGGCTGCCCGGCAATGTCGATGCGATTGCCATCCACTTCGACACCGCGGTTGGCGCCGCGCCCCGCTTGCTGGCCATACTCTTGCTGGCCATACTGCGGCCCACGCTTTTGCCCCTGGTGCCCTTTGTGGTTACTGTGATTGCTGTGGTTGGGGCCACGGCCCTGGCGCTGAAACTGGCTGTCACGTTGTTGTCCATCACGCTGCTGTCCGTCGCGTTGTTGTCCATCACGTGGCTGCCCATCGCGCTGGCCATCACGCGGCGCCCGCCGGGACGCTTGGCCCTGACCCTGGCCTTGAGGCCGCGCTGGCGCGTGTTGCGCCTGCTGGGCTGGCTGTCCTTGCTGAGCGAATCCTTGCTGAGCGAAGTGCCTTGGCTGAGCGGATTGTCCTTCCTGGCCTCTTCCTTCCTGGCCTCTTTCCTGGTTCTTGCCACGCCCCCAGCCGCGGCGGCGGCGCGCACGCTGACCCTGCTCGTCGGGTTCGCGCCGGCCGGCTTCGCCGCGCTCCTGTACCGGCGCCTTTGTTGCTTGCGCCATGGAACGCGGCACCGGGGCTTCAACCGGCTTGCTTGGCAGACTCGCCACCTCCACTTCACGGCGCGTGACGCGCCGCTTGATCAATCGTTCAATATCGCGCAGCAATTTTTCGTCTTCATCGCTCACCAGCGACACCGCCAGCCCGCTGGCGCCAGCGCGGCCCGTGCGGCCAATGCGATGCACGTAGTCTTCCGACACCTGCGGCAAATCATAGTTGATCACCATCGCCAGTTGATCGATGTCGATGCCGCGAGCGGCGATGTCGGTGGCCACCAGCACCTGCGTGGCGCCATTTTTGAAATCAGCCAGCGCTTTGGTGCGCTGATTCTGGCTCTTGTTGCCGTGAATCGCGGCCGCTGTCACACCATAACCCGCCAGCTTCTTCACCAGATTGTTGGCGCCATGTTTGGTGCGGCTGAACACCAGCACCTGATCGGTGGTATCCAGCAACAGCTTGGCCAAGAGGCCCAGCTTGTGTTCTTTGCCGACGAGATAGGCTTCCTGCGTAATGGTATCCACCGTGGAGTTGCGCGGAGCAACGTCGATCTCCTGCGCGTTCACGCACAAGCCCTTGGCAAGTTCCCGGATTTCGGGCGAAAACGTGGCGGAAAACATCAGGTTCTGCCGTTGCTTCGGCAGCAACGCGAGAATTTTGCGGATGTCGCGGATGAAGCCCATGTCCAGCATACGGTCGGCTTCGTCCAATACCAGAATTTCCAGTTCAGAAAATTTCACGGCATTTTGCTGATACAGATCGAGCAGACGGCCCGGCGTCGCCACCAGAATGTCGCAGCCCTTGCGCAGCGCCATCTGCTGCGGATTGATGTTGACGCCGCCAAACACCACCACCGAACGCAGCGCCTCGTGCTTGCCGTAAGTTTCGATGCTTTCCTGAATCTGCGCCGCCAACTCGCGCGTGGGCGTAAGAATCAAGGCGCGAACGTGATTGGATGGCACCGGCGCCTTGCCGCCCAAGCGCTGCAACAGCGGCAGCGTGAAACCGGCGGTCTTGCCGGTGCCGGTCTGCGCCGCGGCCATCACATCGCCGCCGCCCAGAATGGCGGGAATTGCTTGAAGTTGAATTGGTGTGGGCGTGGTGTAACCGGTTTCGCTCACGGCTTGCAATAAGGAAGGTTTCAGACCGAGGTCGGAAAAACTCATGTAGTACTCGCTTGCGCGGGCAGCTCCCGCGAATAGGAAGATGAATCGCAAAGAGGCCAAGCGTTTTGGCAAACTATTCCAGAACGAGGCCCTGAACCCTCCTCAGCACAACAGTGGTATACACGCGGCATACAGTGGTGTGAAGACGGCCTTGCACCGTGTGCAATTCGATAGGCTGTCAGGACGGGACCAAGCGGGCGGCCACTGCAATGTGGAACGTAGCGGCGCCGCGGGGCGGGGTCTCGGCGCGGCGGAACACCGGCGCCGGTTTGGCTTTAGGCAAAAGCCAAGCTGAACCAAAGAACATGCACTACTTGCCAGTACAACGCAGGCAAGCGGCGCGCACTCTAACACAGTGCGCCGCAGGATGACAGTGGCGCGTTTTTTGCCTGCGGCAAAGTACGCAAACCACTGCGATGCAAATTCATCACCCTCTGCGCATGAATTTCACAGGCGATCAACCGCCGATCACGATCCAAGCGGTCAATGTCAGATATTCCGCTGCCGAGGAGTGGATGATCGAGATTTCCTGTTTCTTAGCGATGAAATTTTTTTCCGTCCTTGCCCGGCAAGCTGCGCTTGTGGTCTTTTTCAAGCCGCTTCACCGGCTGCGCAATGGCAGCCTCAAAGTCTTTTTCCACCCGTGACGGCAAGTTGCGCGCTTTCTGCTGGTATTGCGCATACGCGGCTTGTGCCTTCGTCAGCGCAGTCTCGGTGGATACTGTTCCAGCATGGGTCAAGATGTCCTTGCGCGTCATGCGCAGGAAGTTATCCAGTTCCACGGCCCAATCCCGCATCGTCATGGTTTGTTGCGCGCGCGCCTGCAACTCCGCTACTTCGATATAGGCCGTGACGATGCGATTGAGTGTTTCCAGCTCTTCCGCATTGAGATAATTTTTGGCGATGCCGACATCCGCCTTGTGCACCAATGCGCCTTTGCTGGCCCCCGCCCAACTGGTCAGGCCCATGTTGGGCGCTTGCGCATCCGCCCGCAGTGCAATCAATTCGGCAGCCGTGTGGCCATGCGTCGCCCAGTGCATCTTGTTCTGCACGGTGGCGAAGAACTGCTGTGAAGTTTCGGTGTTGGGGTCATAGTCGATGCTGGTGGCGTAAATATCCAGCACCTTGCGCCAGAACACCTTTTCCGCCGAGCGAATGTCGCGGATACGCGCCAGCAGTTCGTCGAAGTAAGCTTCATCGTTACCGCGCTTGAAGCGATCGTCGTCCAGCAAAAAACCCTTCTCCAGATAGCTTTTCAACTGTTCGGTCGCCCAGCGGCGGAACTGCGTGCCGCGATGCGAGCGCACCCGGTAGCCAATGGCCAGCGCCATGTCTAGGTTGTAGTGCTTTAGGCTGCGGCTGACCTGCCGATCATGTTCCTGCCGAACTTGTAAGAATGGCTTACAAGTTGCCCCTTCCTGCAACTCACCAGTCGCGTAAATGGCGCGGATGTGCTGCGTGATGTTTTGCGGCGTGCTCTGATACAAATCTGCCAATTGCTGTTGCGTCAGCCATAGTCCGCCGTCCTGTAGCCGCACCTGAATCCGTGTCCGAGCATCCTCGGTCTGATAGAGGAGAAATTCGCCTTGGCTCATGACGCCTCCTCTGCGCTACCGCCATCAACTTCCCCAAACAAATCCGGCCCGGCAGGAGCAATACCACGCTTGCCGCCTTTCCTCCCCTCGCCATTCAGGCTGTAATCGTCATGCCCCCACTCGCAGCGCGCCAGCACCATCTTGGGGATATTCTTCAGCATCAAATTCGGGCAGCGTTCCGCCGCCTGCACCGCCTCCACCCCGCGAAACGCCGAGCAACACACCAGCAGGCTTTGCGCCGCGCCGGAAAGGGCTTGGTATTCTTCGGAGGTTTGTTTGCGCAGTTCCAGCCGCTCCTGGTCAGCAGTGGCCTGATCGCTGAGTTCCGTTTTCTTGCCCATCCTGTCATCTCCCGCTCGATTGTGAACAGCGTCCACTCTTCAAGCTACCGCTCCAACTACTCGATAAGCTCGTTATGCTGTATGGCGGATTAGCAGTTGCTTTTCGCCTTTCGCCGCCTACCGTAATTGGCTATCTTTGCTGCCGCGGCGGTTGTAGCCGGAAAAAACCGCGCCTTCGGCATCGGCCTCGGCCTGGCAAGGAACACACAGTTGTACCCCTGGCACGGCCTGGCGCCGCGCGTCGGGAATCGGCGCTTCGCACGCTTGGCAGTGCGTGCGTGAGGAACCGGCCACCAGGCGCGAGCGTGCCCGCGCTATGGCGTCTGCAACGCTAGCATCAATCTGGTCTTGCACCGCACCATCACGCGCCCAGCCGCTAGCCATAAAGCACCTCGCCAAGAAAAATATTTGCCAAGTAAATCATGATGATGCTAGACAACCCTAAGGAATACCGTCAAGATTAGCCGTCGTTCGCGCTCGCGGCGGCCACGGCTTTCGCCACAACCTTGAATAACGCTACACGCAGGTACGAAAACCATGCAACCACCGCGACTTACTTTGCTGCTTTGCGCCTTGTCGGCGTTCATCAATCCGCTGGCGGCGCAAACCACCACGACGGCTACCCTCAAGGGTTCGCCTCAGTCCATGCAGCGCCAATACCAGCTTGCCGTCAGTTACGGCTACACTTTTCTGCAAACCCCGAGCGCGGTGCGCAATTTTGCTCAGGAAGGCTATCTCGTCGAAGTGAAGCCCAGCAGCACCGTGGAGCTGGCTGATGTCAGCTACCCCTACGCCCGCCCCGAAGTAAAGTTATTCGTGGAGCGTTTCAGTGAACAGTACGTCGCGGCCTGCGGCGAAAAGCTTACCGTCACCAGCCTGACCCGCCCAATCAATTTGCAACCCGCCAATGCCTCCGAAGCCTCGGTACACCCCACCGGCATGGCGGTGGACCTGCGCGTGCCACAGGCGGCCAAATGCCGTACCTGGCTGGAAACCACGCTGCTTTCGCTGGAAAACACCGGCGTGCTGGATGTCACGCGCGAATATTACCCGCCACATTTCCATGTGGCGATTTACACCAAGATTTATAGCAATTATGTCGCCGCGCTGGGTACCGGGTCTGCTGGCGCCAGTGAATACATCGTGCGGCGCGGCGATACTTTATCGAAGATCGCCGCCAGCACCGGCGCCTCCCTTGCCGCCCTGCGCAGCGCCAACGCCCTGCGCAACGATCTGATCAATGTCGGCCAGAAGTTGCAAATCCCCGGCCAGAGTACGGCGCCAGCCACGCTGGCTGTGGCGCCTGTGCTGGTAGCCGCCGCAGACGATGCTGTTTCCGCCCTGCCCGTGCAAGCAGTGGCCGAACTCGCCGTGCGCAATGCCGCCATCGTGCAGCGCGGCAACGGCAGTTATACCGTCAGACGCGGCGACACGCTGACCAAAATCGCCGATGACACCGGCACCACCATCGCCGCGCTGCGCCGCAGCAATGGTCTGCGCGGCAACCTGATCCATCCCGGCCAGACGCTACAGATTCCTGGCCAAGTGGCCGTGGAACCGGCGCTTGCCTCAGTAGCCCAAACCTCAATAGCCCAAACCACAGTAGCGCAAGCGCCAGTAACCCAAACACCAGTAACCGCAGCGCCAGCGATACAAACGCAAACCGCTCCAGAGCAGGTGGCGCAAGCCAGCCTTCCCGCCAACGCCACCAGTTACACCGTGCTCAAGGGTGACACGCTGACGAAGATCGCGGAGCTTGCCAACACCAGCGTCGCCGAACTGCGGCGGGTCAATGGCATTCGCAGCAGCGTGATTCAAGTGGGCCAAACCTTGCAACTCCCAGGCCGCGAAGTTGCCGCAGGCATCGCCGCGCAAGTAGCGCAAACCGCGCCCGTGGCCCAAGCCTACGCGGCCATTCTCACGCCGGTTGCCAAAGGCGGGGTCAGCGCTACAGCCTTGGCGGGCGCCAACACGGTCTCCCCTGTGACTGCCTCCCCTGTGACCACCTCCCCTATAACTGACTCCCCTATGGTCGCCGACACGCCGCTGGCTAGCACTGTGGTCACGGCGGCAACAGACACCACGCTCACCCGTTATTCGGTACGCAAGGGCGATACCCTCGTCAGAATCGCCGAACGTACCGGCACTGACATCGCCACGCTGCGCCGCGCCAATGGCCTGCGCGGCGATCTGCTGCAAGTAGGGCAAACGCTCAGCGTGCCCACCCTGGCCGCTCTGACGCCCAGCGCGCATGACGCCACCGTGCACATCGAACACGAAGTGCGCCGCGGCGACTCACTGTGGAACATCGCCAACCGCTACGGCACCACGGTCAATATCCTGCAAGAACTCAACCACCTGGCGGACGACAGCATCAACATCGGCCAAGTGCTGCATGTGGCCGTGGGTTTGCGAACTAATTGAAGATACATTTCAAAACCCATAATCGGCGTATGACGACGCAGTCGATGCGACCACGCTGATCCCGCACCTTCGGGTGCATCGACCGTAAAACAAAAACCCGCCGATGGCGGGTTTTTGTTTTACGGCCTGACCAGTTTAAGCGTCCGGTGCCTCGATAATGACGGGGTAGAGCCGATCCTTGCGCGGCACTCTGGCTGCGGCTTCGAGTCGCGCTTCCATCGCAGCATCCACGACAGGAACGTCTTTGAAAGAGAATTTGAAGACACGACTATTCGCCGCTGCGTTTTTTTCGGGCGTTGCGACTGGCTTGCGCTGTGTACGTGCTTGGTTCATGACGGGCCTCCATCGGAGACTTTCTTAGCTGCATAGGGTATCAGTTTTTGCCATGACCTGCTCTGCGGACTCAGATCGAAGGCCATCCGGCGCTGTGTACCGTGTTCCATCCACCACGCCTCATCCAGAGCAATCACGTCCTGCACCGTCACGCAGTTGGCCAAGTGCGGCGCACTTTCGATTTCGCCAGGCAGCAGAGGGGCATCGAAGCCGAACTTGGGCCAGACCTTGAAGCCGACATATCGGGCATTGCTGCCCTGGCCTCCTGCCGCCACCAAGGTAATGCGCCCCATACCTGCCAGATGAGCGGTGATGGCGCACAACGCGAAGGCCAGCGTGCCGAGATTCGGCGGTGTCTGGCGCTCGTTCAGATAGTAGTGGTCAATGTGCATGTCCTCGATGAACAGGTCGATCGAATCGCCTTCTCTCTGAAACACGCCCAGTCGGTTCTTGTGCTGGCTCTCGATCACCCTGGGGTTGATGATCGTGAAGTAGATGCCCGGCGGCGCTTCGTCAAAGGAAGTCGATTTCTCGATTTGCTGATGAACACGGCTGTCATCGAAGATCGACAACAGATGCGCAAACTCCACCGTGGAGAAGGTGCCGAATGGCATCTCGAAACGGTTGTCGGGATTCAGTGTCACACCATCGAGTCGGATGCCGGTGCCGGTCAGATAGGCGCGCGTGATCGAACTGGCCAGCAGTTGCCGATGCAGCGCGGCTAGGTGCTCTCGATAGAAGTCAGAGAACGCGAATGGCATGTGGGTTGCCCCTGGTCGTGTAGCGGCGTATGTGACCTAACTTGCAGTCAACAAAGGGAAAAATTGAGAATGCGCGTCACTGCGCATTTGCCTGGCTACACAATTCTAGATTACCCTTAATAACAGACATCTTAATACCCGGCTACAACGCCAATCCAACACAACGCTACCATGACCCACACCCTCGCCTACGGCGTGCAAAACGCCACCGCGCCGGTTGCGCCTCTGCGCATCGAGCGCCGCGAACCGCTGGCGCACGATCTTGCCATCGACATTCTCTACTGCGGCATCTGCCACTCCGACATTCACCAGGCGCGCAACGAATGGGGCGGCAAATCGCGTTACCCGATGGTGCCTGGCCACGAAATCATCGGGCGCGTCAGCAAGGCGGGCGCGGGAGTTACCCAATTCAGGGTTGGCGATCTCGTGGGCGTTGGCTGCTTCGTCGATTCCTGCCGCCACTGCGCCGCTTGCGCCGAAGGGCTCGAGCAATACTGCGAAAGCGGCATGATTGGCACCTACAACGCCATCGACCCACACGGCGCTCCCACATTTGGCGGCTATTCCCAGCGCATCACGGTGGACGAAAACTACGTGCTGCGCGTACCGGACAACCTCGACCCCGCCGCCGCCGCGCCGCTGCTGTGTGCGGGCATCACGCTGTATTCCCCGCTGCGCCACTGGAACGTGCAAAGGGGCCAGAAAGTCGGCATCGTGGGGCTGGGCGGCCTCGGCCACATGGGCGTGAAACTCGCCGCCGCCATGGGCGCAGCAGGCGTGATGAGCACCACCTCCGCGCACAAGGCGCAGGACGCGCAGCAACTCGGCGCCGCTGCTGTGCTGCTTTCCACTGACGCCGCCGCCATGGCCAAACACGCCAGCAGCTTCGATCTCATCATCGACACCGTGCCCGTGCCGCACGATCTCAACGCCTATATCGCCCTGCTCAAACGCGACAAGACTCTAGTGCTGGTCGGCCCGCTCGATCCCGTTGGCGTGCACGGCGCCAACCTCATCATGCAGCGCCGCCACATCGCCGGTTCGCTGATCGGCGGCATCGCACAAACACAGGAAATGCTGGATTTCTGCGGCAAGCACAACATCGTCAGCGACATCGAAATCATTCAGGCCAACGCCATCAACGCCGCTTACGAGCGTATGCTCAACAGCGATGTGAAGTACCGCTTCGTGATTGATATTGCGTCGATGAGGTAATTTCAGAATTGCGCGAAATTATCCACGGCGATCTTTTGCACGACCATCGAGGCCAGCAAGGCACCGGCGAACTCCAATAGCGTGCCCTCAAGTGGCAAGCCCGCGGCCGTGACCAGACTTTGCAGATAGGCCTCGTCATCGTCCGAACCGCTGCTGCCATTGAGGATCGGCGCCATCGTGCTGAGCAAGCGTTCCTGGTCTGCCCAGACAATCACCGCCTTGAAGTTCCTCACTTCGTCCTCGCTCATCACCTGACTATGCTCAAGCCCACCCTGCATAAAGGTGGCAAGCAGATAGCGAATGGCTTGCTCCATGGCATCGGGCGACCATCCGTACTGCTGTGCACAGGCCTCGGCGCGGTCGTGGATCATAGGCAAAAGCGCGCTGAACATATGATCCCCCATATCCGCCATGGTGAAGACGCTGACCTGGGCCGTGATTGTTGCCTGCTGTTCCGCCGAATAGCCAGAACTTATGCAGTCAATATTCATTGCCGCCGCCGCGGGTTTGGCGGCGCAGACGCCGATCAGCACCACGGCTCTCATCAAAGTTCCAAAACGCATCTGTCATTGCCTCAAAGGGAGTAATTTTTGACGATTCAGCATGATAGCGTAGTCCCCATACGCAAGCCCGGTATAATGCGCGGCTTTTGATTTCAGCCCCAATCTCGGAGCCCCATACCATGCGCATCGAAGCCATCGCCATCGGCAACAACCCGCCCGAAGACATCAACGTCATCGTCGAAGTGCCGATCGGCGGCCATCCCATCAAATACGAAATGGACAAAAAATCCGGCGCCTTGGTGGTCGATCGCTTTCTCTATACCCCGATGTCCTACCCCGGCAACTACGGTTTTGTTCCGCACACGCTTTCCGAGGACGGCGACCCTATCGACGTGCTCATCTGCAATACCCGCCCGCTGCTTCCCGGCAGCATCATCAACATCCGCCCCATCGGCGTATTGGTGATGGAAGACAACGCGGGCCAGGACGAAAAGATCATCGGCGTTCCTTCCGCGCATCTTACCCAGCGCTACAAGGACATCTACAACTACGACGACCTGCCCGACATCACCCTGCAACAAATCGCCCATTTCTTCGAGCACTACAAAGATCTCGAACCCGGCAAATGGGTGAAGATAGAGGGCTGGCGCGACGCCAGCGAGGCGAAGCGCCTCATCACCGAGGCTGTCGCGCGCGCCGCCGCGAAAGGCTGAAAAACGCCAGCAAGGCCGGGCAGAAAACCGAAAAACGGCGACAGATACGGCGACAGCTCAAGCGTCGCCACTGCCCAACAAGGATAAAAGCGCCTGCGCATGTTCGCAGGTTTCGTGCCCCAGCGGCGTCAGGTAGCCGCCATCGGGCAGCGTAATCATGCCCTTGGCGTGCAGGCGCTGCCCGGCTGCGACCAAGATGGGCGCGGCATCGTGGTGAATCTTGAGCCCCTGCTGCTCGGTATCCAAACTGAAACGAGCCAACAGATTCAGCTCATCCAACTGCGCCTGCGTAAATGACATCAAAGTTCTCCTAAAATTCAACTGTGATCGCGAATGTAGTTGCGCTCGTATTCCGCCTGCGCGTGATCTTTTTCCTTCTTGATCGCCTTGCTGCGGCCCTTGGCCTCCGCCAACGACACCGAGCGTGATTTCTGTGTACTGATCGCAGGCGATGAAAACAGACGCACCACCTCACAGGAGGCCGCCTGACACGCCGGACACTCCGCACTCTGATCCACACGCACCAGTTTTTCAAACTGGTGGCCGCAGCGTTTACATTGAAAGTCATAGATGGGCATGGTGCTTCTCGCTTGCTTAACGCGTTCGCCTACAAAGGATGGAGATATAGCAAATTCCCCAGTCCGTAGCCAGCGCGCACCGTCAAACCGCTATAATTCACCTCTTTCGATTTCGCTTCTTTCAATTTCGCCTCTTTCGCTTTCACCCTTTCGATTTCGCCGCTGCCTCATGCGCCTAGACCGTTTCCTCAGCCACAGCGCCAACGTGCCCCGCTCCCGCGCCAAGATACTCATCAAAGGCGAGCGCATTCGCATTGATGGCAGCGTGGCGCGCGATCCGGCGCA
>JAIRJU010000143.1 GCA_031260485.1 Pseudomonadales bacterium
GATACCTTTCAAAGACTCTCGCCCATCCCTGTGGTGATCTCCCAAGCGCCGTCGGCGCCGGCCATCGAGATTTCGGAGATTCAGCGCGAGCGGGAGGAAATGCTGACCATCTACGAATCAGCGAGCAACCTGCCCGTGCCCATGTTCGCCAAGCTGGCAGGTAAATCCAAAGATCAGATCAACCGCGAACTGAAGGCCGGTAAGCTGCTGTCGATCAGCCTGGGCAACCGGGGGCAGCGTGTTCCCGACTGGCAACTGGTGCCGTTGAAGCATAGGCTGGCGCAGACGCTCATGAACCAGAGTCCCGATGCTGACGCCTGGGATCTGTATCGTGCGCTGACAAAGCCGCACGGCGAGCTTGGCAATCGCGCCGCCATTGATGCCGTCACTCCTTCAAATCGAGGTGAGGTAGTGCGGATGATTCAGTAATCCCAAGGAGACGGCCACGCCGAAACCTTCTGCGCGGCCAAGGGACCAGAGTGCAACTGCCGTGCAGTTGCACTGACTTTCGTTCACGCGAAGTTTCCAATTCGGGTCACACCAGCCAGCGCCAACGAGCGCCAAGGAGTCACCCCCATGTCTTCGCAGACCCCAGCCATCCCGGCGATGCCCGTCGAGCATCGCATCCTGCGCCTGCCTGAAGTCGAGGCCAAGACCGGCTTCAAGCGCGCGCATATCTACAGTCTCATGAAAGAGGGCAAGTTCCCCAAGCCCCTGCGCCTTGGGGTGCGCGCCGTTGGCTGGGACTCGGTGGAAATCGACCAGTGGATCGCGGAACGCCTCAAAGAGCGGGCTTGAGCCGTCGTGCAGGGTCTCCGTCACGCACTGTTGTCATCCCGGAAGAATGGTCATGGCTGACCTGACACCGCAACAGATGACCACCAAGCCACTGGCTGGCGAGTCCGAGCGTGGCCCATCGGCCACTGACCCAACTGCCGATACCTCCATCGTCGTCACGCTGGACCAGTTGCGACCCTACGATCACAACCCGCGAGTGGGGCGAAACCCGGCCCACGACGACATCAAGGCGTCGATCCGCGAGCGCGGCATGGACGCCCCGCCCGCGATCACGCGCCGGCCCGGCGAAGCGCACTACATCATCCGCAACGGCGGCAATACCCGGCTGGCAATCCTGCGCGAGTTATGGGACGAGACCCAGGACGAACGGTTCTTCCGTATCACTTGCATGTTCCGCCCCTGGCCGCAACGCGGCGAGATCGTGCTGCTCACCGGCCACCTCGCGGAAAACGAGCTGCGCGGCGGCTTGACCTTCATTGAACGCGCACTTGGCGTCGAAAAGGTTCGCCAGTTCCACGAGCGCCAAGACGGCAAGCCGCTGACCCAATCGGAACTCGCCCGCCGACTCTCCGCTGATGGCTTTCCCGTCTCGCAATCGTCCATCAGCCGAATGCAGGACGCCGTCCGCTACTTGCTGCCCGCCATCCCCGCCGTGCTCTATGGCGGACTGAGCCGGCAGCAATCCGAGCGGCTGATTGCACTGCGCAAGGCCGGCGAACACACCTTCGAGAAACGCGCCGAGAGCAAAGCGCAGGCCGTGGACTTCGCCACGCTGTTTCAGAACGTGCTGGCACCTTTCGACAGCCAAGTGGCGGAGTTTTCCCCGCAGCGGGTCCAGGACGAGTTGATCGGGCAAATGGCCGATTTGCTCCAAATGGACTACGACACGCTGCGGCTGGAAATGGATGACAGCGAAGCACGCCAACGGGTGTTGACCAGCGTTCCCGCAGCTACGCACGAAATCGAAGCGGCGACGGCACTCGCATCCCCGCCAAAACCGCTCGCGCCGTCCCCTGCGCTGGTTTCGTCCGCACCCCCGCCCGTGCCGCCCAGCGTTGTGACTGGCGATCAAGAGAATATCCCCCAAGAGGACGACGCAAGCCTGCATGCCCACATCATCTCCGAGGCTCCTACCACGCAACGCGTGCAATCCATCCAGCGGCTGGTGGCGGGCGAAATGGGCGATAGCCTGCCCGACTTCGAGGCCAATGTCCTGCGCGCCATCCCGGTGCAGGTAGGTGGGCTGTATCCGATCACCGATATCTGGTTCATCGCGCCAAACCTGGACATGCCGGACAGACTGCGCACGCACATCGCGCAATTCGCTCGGGAAATTGCGCAAGAGGCCGCAGTCGCCGATCACGTCGAACCGAGCCATGCTGGCATCGGTTTCGTCTGCGCGAGTGTGAGGGCATTGTCAGGCTCTGCCCGCGCCGTTCTGCTTCTGCTGCAAGCCTTGAGCGGAACAACACCACTGTCAGGACTGGACGATGAACTCGGTCCGCTGCTGCGTGGCGGCGGCCCAAACCCACGCTTGAGCGATGCCGGCCTGGTCAAGCTGTTTCGGCTGCTGCGTCTCGCGCGCCGGCTATTCGATCTGGAAACAAGCGCAGCGCCAGCCAACACCGATCACGCCTGACCAGCAAGAACCCGCATGTCCACACCTCATCCCCTCAACCAGGCCGTCATCGCCCAGGCACTGCACGACCTGCACAACGGCCAGTTGCGCCGCTGCCGGTCCATGGGATTCGGTGACAAGGAACTGGATGCCTTGAAGCATCCGGCGCTGATCAGCGTTCTCGTCAATGCCTCGGTGCCCTGGTGTTCGGTATCGGTCAACCGTGAAGTGATGGATCGGCTACTCAACCAGGTTCGTGACGTGCAAAAGGATATTGCCGCCGTGGACCGCATGCTGCGCTTGGGCGCCAGCACGGACATGGTCAGCCGCTTTCATGGCTTCACGAACCAGGAAGTTGCCCTGCGCCGCGACGTGCTGGGCCTACCCAAACGCAAGGGCCGGCATCCGGTGCTGGATGAAGCGCAGGATGCAGTGTTGTGGAAGCAATGGAAAGCCGGTGTCGCACAGCGAGGCATCACGCTGGATGACGACACCGCCATGCTTTCGCTGGCGATGGATCTGGCCGAGACTCTGGCGCTACCCCTGTCGGTCATCTGGGCAGCGATAAGAGGCTGGATCGACCAGGGGCTGGCGTAGCCATGCCCCAGGAAGCCCCTTCTCGACACGCCGGACCAGTCGTACTGTCGGCGCTGTTCGACGATGCACTGTCACACCTGAAACCGCCCCAGCCCGAAATTCCGGTAGGCGACGGCTTCCTGTTCAGCGGCAGCCGCCACGAGAGCGTACCGCGAGCACTGTTTCTCGACCGGCGTCTGACGCCGCTGGAACGCAACGCCTGGCAAGTGTTTCGCCTGCGCCTGAATGGCGACGGGGTGACAGCGTTTCCGACCTATGACGAGCTGCGGCCTTATCTGGCCTCGATGCCCTGCGCCGGGCAAGCCTCGCACGAAACCGTGGCGCGCGCTCTGACACTGCTGCGGCTGACACGTTGGCTGAGTCTTGTGCGGCGTCGGCGTGATCCCAAGACCGGGCGCATCCTCGGTAACCTCTACGTGCTGCACGACGAGCCGCTGACGCCGTTTGAGGCGATGCAGCTTGACGCGGAATACCTGAGCCTGGTCAGTCATGTACTCGACCATCCCGCCAAGGCGGTGCGGATGGTGGGGCTGAACACTCTGAAAGAGATTACCGAAGACCCGCTTCTCACAGGCCGCCTGCTGCCTACTCGACTGCAAGTGCTGGCCGAGCGCATGGCGCGCGGTGGCTGGGAGCAGAGTTATCCACAGGAGCCGGATGAGCACGATTCCGAAGAAAGCTCGCAAGCCCTTCTTCGGAATACCAAACCTCTCGCTTCGGAATCCGAAGCAGGCTGGAAACCCGCGCCGGACGGCTCTCTTCGGAATCCGAAGCAGGACCGTACTGTACGTAGTTCTTTTAATAAAGTACGTACCGTGCGCGCGAGCGCGATGCAGCATCTGGACTTGCCCGATCAGTTTCACCGGCTCAAGGCTGAACAGCAGGCCGGTGCGATGATGGCCTTGCAGCAGGTGGAAGAAACTCAGCGGCAGGCGGTGCTGGATGAATGGGCCATCCGCTGTCAGGGAACAACGGTACACAACCCCGCCGGCTATCTGTTCGGCATCATCCAGAAAGCGATCCGGGGCGAGTTCCATGCCCGTTCCGGGCAGTCTGAAGCGGTAACAGCGCAGCCGTCGCCATCGCCCCCGTCACCACCGCCTGCATCCTACAAGCCTGCCAGCAGGGAAACCGTGCAGGCCCATCTGGCGAAGCTGCGCACCATCATGCAGCGGACTTGAACACGGCTGGAAGATTTATGCGAGGTCGCATAGCGCAATGCCCCTCGCATCGGTCTCTCTCCCATTTATGCGAGGTCGCATAACCGGAACAGCAGGCCATGCACTCCTGCCGACACCAACAATCCGGTGACTGTGCAGTGCGGATTGTTGAATGACGATCTGCTCACTGGAGTTCATGCTGGCGGCTCGTTTTGTTTCATTCACGAGTTGCTCTCATGGCCATCCATGAATCGGAAGACGCCAGCCTTCCCATCCAATCCATCTGGTTGCCCGCAGTGGAAATCAGGCAGAACCTCGACCCTGCCAGGATCAATGAACTGGCACAAAGTTTTGAACACGTCGGCCAGCTTCATCGCATCGGCGTCAGGCCAATCAACCATGACGCCTACGAACTGATCTACGGCGAGCGCCGCCTGCTCGCGGCAACCCTGCTTGGCTGGCAAACAATCGAAGCCAAGGTCTTTCATCACGTCAACAGCCCGCAACTACTGCTGGCCATCCTCGCTGCGGAGAACCTCCACACCCGCACCTTCCGCGCCATTGAGAACATCACGCTGATCGGGGAGTTCAAAAGCGCCGGCTACAGCGACCAGGACATTGCCCGCCTTTTGTCGCGGCCCGATTCCTGGGTGCAGGACCACCTGCACGTCATGCGTGATCC
>JAIRJU010000244.1 GCA_031260485.1 Pseudomonadales bacterium
TATAAACCGTTGCACGCGCCACGGCGAAGAGCTTGACCGCCTCCACCTTGCTGCCGCCTGCGGCGACGTAGGCTAGTACCCTTTTCTTCAAATCCTCGCTGTAGGCCATTGCGGTCTCCCTGATGGCGTGGGGGATGGGGTAGCGTATGTCTAATTTATTGTGAGGTCAACTATAAATTCCCCTCCTTCCCACCGCCATTCCGATCTCCGCCGGAGCTAAATTCCCCTCCTGTGGAGGGGTGGACGCCGTAGGCGGACGGGGTGGTGAAAGAGAATTTATCTTGTGCCGCCTCATCTGCCTGCGGCAATACTGCCCGCAGGGCGGGGTGGTGCCAGGATTGAATCAAAGCCGCGTTAGCGCCCGCGCGGCCATGATTCAGCCGTGGGGGGTGCTTGCCACGGTTAGCGGCAGGCCCAGTGCGCGGGTGACTTTCAAGATGGTGTCAAAGCGCGGTTTGGCGTTGGCTGACAGCGCTTTGTAGAGGCTCTCGCGCCCAAGGCCGCTCTTTTCTGCCAGATCGGCCATACCACGGGCGCGAGCGATGTGGCCCAACGCGCGCACGATTTCTGCGCTATCGCCGTCTTCAAGCACTTGCGAGAAGTATTCTTGAATGGCTGCTTCGCTGTCGAGGTAGTTGGCAATGTCGTAGGGGATGGTGTTGAGTGCCATGATTAAAGCTCCTTTGCCAATTTTTTAGCCAGTTTGATATCGGCTTTTTGCGTGGATTTGTCGCCGCCGCAGAGCAGGAAAACCACGGTCTTGCCGCGTAGTGTGAAATACAAGCGGTAGCCAGGCCCCAAATCGATCTTCATTTCGGACACATCATCGCCAAGCAACTTCACCAGTCCAAGATTTCCGGCCCCGGCGCGCTCGATGCGCTTGTGAATGGCCATTTTTGTGTGCAAGTCACGTAAGCCAAGGTGCCATGCTTCAAAGATTTCCGTTTGTTTGATTTGGTAACTCATGGAAGCATTGTATCTAAATAGATACAAAATAACGACACGGCAGTACCGCCCCGCCCTGTGGGCACCCCTCCACAGGAGGGGAATTTATCTTCGATGGCGAAAGACCATTCCCTTCCTGTGGTGGGAGAGACCCATGCAGCGCCATGCTGCCGACTTGCGTCCCAGAACCAGGTTCCTGGGTAGGGCTTGGAGAAAGGGCCTACGGAGCCAAGGCGGTCAAGAGCAACTCACTGCGCCGTCGCTGTTTCCATCGACGCGCTGATGTCCAGAATGTCATCCGCGCTCAGCGAGCCGGAATCACGCAATAGCGCGAGGCGGGCGCGGATGTGGTCGTAGCGGGCGCGTTGCAGATCGCGCTCGGAGGCGAAGCGGTCGCGTAGCGCGTTGAGCACATCGACGGTGGTGACGGAGCCAAGCTCGTAGCCGCGCTGCATGGCGGTGAGTGAGGTAACGGTGGATTCGGCCAGCGCCTGGCCCGCGCGGATGCGGGCTTCGCCGGTTTTCACTTGCGCATAGGCTTGGCGGGTGCGCGCGAGGAGATCCATTTGTGCCTGCCGCAATTGGCCTTCGGCGATATTGCGCAGACCAAAGGCCTCGCGCACCCTGGCGCTGTTGGAGCCGCCCGCGAACAGCGGCACCGCCACGTTGAGGCCAATGTAATTGGTGTCTACTTTCTGCGACAACGACTGGTTGTCGAAACCCACGTTTGAACCTTGGTATTGGTAGGTCAACGATACTTGCGGCAGGTAGGAGCCACGCGCGGCGGAGACTTGTTTATCCGCGGCTTGCAAGGCGAGTTCACGCGCGGCCAATTCCTTGTTGTGCTCTTGCGTGCGTTGCAGCCATACCTCGATGGGGTCTTGCAGGGGCTCGATCGTGATCGCTTGCGGCAAGCGCCGTAGAGTGCCGATGTCAATGCCGCTGGAAGCGCGCAGGTTTTCGCGGGTGATCGTTACCTCGCTTTCGAGCTGCACGGCGTTGGCTTGCGTCGCCGCGAAGCGCGCCTGAGTTTCATAGAGGTCGGTGACGCGCGTCAATTGCAAATCGTACAGGGCCTGTACGCGTTTGAGCTGGTTGCTCATGGCGTCGAGTTCGGCGTTTACCGAGCGCAGTGCATCTTCGGCTTGCAGCACCAAGAGGTATTGATCGGCCACTTCGGTGAGCAGGTTGGCGAGCGTGGCGTAGTACTCGGCTTCGTTCTGGTCTTCCACCAGGCGTGCCTGACGGCGTGCCTGGAATGCCTGCCAGTAGAACAGCACTTGGCTGATGCTCACGCCGTAGCGCTCGCCGCGATAGGTTTGTCTGCCAGTGGCGTTGTCGGTGCGATCGTTGTCGGACACGCTGGCATTGGCGTTCACTTGAGGCAGCAACTGCCCGGTGGCCTGATCCTTGCGCGCGGTGCCAACCGACCAGCGCGCGCGGGCGATGCTCAGTTCGGGGCTGTTGTTGAGCGTGGCGGTGAAAAAGTCCGCCAGCGAATTGCCCACGCTGATGCCGATGGGCGGCGGCAAGTCTGCGGCGCACAGCGTGGCAGGCGCTAAAGCGGCGCTGCCCAGCGCAATGCCGAGGGCCAAGGGCAGAAGGCGAGTCTTCATATCAATCTTCTCTGAAAGTGCGCGCAAGCACGTTGGAGAACGGTTTCATCACATACTGCAAGAACGTGCGGGCGCCGGAATTGATGAGCACTTCGGCAGGCATACCGGGGACGAATTCAAGGCCCTCCTGTTGCGCTTTGGCCAAGGATTCCGGGCTCAGATCCAGGCGTGCCAGATAAAACGGCACGCCATTGTTTTGATCGCGGATACTGTCTGCGGATACGCCGATCACATGGCCGGTGAACGTGGGCACGGTTTTGCGGCTGAAGGTGGAGAAACGGATAGTAGCCTCCTGGCCTACCGCTACCCGGTCGATGTCGGCCAGGCTGACGTGCGCTTCCACCACCAGTTCGTCGGCCTTGGGCACGATTTCGGCGATCGGCGTGCCCGCGCTGATGACGCCGCCGATGGTATGCACTTGCAGATTGTTGATGGTGCCAGCGGCCGGCGCTTTGACTTCGGTGCGCGCCACCACGTCGCTCAGCGCCCCGATACGGTCGTGCAGATCCTTCAGTTGCGTTTGCGTTTGCGCCAATTGGTTCGCCACTTCGGTCTGGAATTGGTTTTGGCTCTGGAGAATCTGCATCTGGGTTTCATTCACCTGTAACTCGGTGGCGGCGATGTTGGCGAACAATTGAGCGGCGTCGCCCTGCATTTGTTCATGGTTGCGCTCGACTTCGCGCAGATGCTGTTTATCGGCAAAGCCTTCCGCGAGCAGCGTGTTGATGTCGTGCAGTTCGTCGGCGAAGGATTTGGCGAGCTGGGTTTTGCTGTTGTGCTGCGCGCGCATTCCCACGATTTGCTGCTGCAACTGGCGAATGCGTTCTTGCAGCACGGCTTTTTCGCCCTCACGCGCGGTCTTGCGTGCGGTGAATACCTGGTTCTGGCTGGCGATTTCCGCTTGCGCGTTGGCAGAGCCGCTGGTGAGAAAATCGGAATAAACCACCGCGGCGAGGTTATCGCGCTCGGCGATCAGACGCGCCTCCAGCGCGCTTTGCGATACCAGTTGCGTACTGGCGATTTCAAGCTGGGCCAGTGGCTGGGTATTGTCCATCACCAGCAAAATATCGCCGATGGCCACTTCGTCGCCATTTTGTACCAGAATGTCTTTAACGATGCCGCCTTCGAGATGCTGCACCAGTTTCTTGTAGGATTTCACGGTAACGGTGCCCGCGGCGTGCGAGGCGCCTTCAATGGGCACAAAAGCGGCCCAGCCGCCAAACACACCGAACACCAGAAAGGCGATGATGAGGCCGATGCGGCGCGGCGTGGCGATGCCCACTTCTATGGGAGGCAGGTTGTCGCCGAGCAGCACCTCGCCTTCGGCGACTTTCGCCGCGCCTAAAAACGCACCGGCGGCGCGCTTGCTGGGAACCACCGGGCTGGAAGCGCCGGGGTTGGAGGTATTGGAACGAGGGGTATTGGAATGAGGAGTATTGGAGGGGGTCATGGTTCTGATTCCTGTCTCAGCCGTTGGCGCTTTTGCGAACTTCGGCGGCGGGGGCGGCGAGTGCGGCCAGTACTTGATCGCGCTGGCCGAAACCGGCGACGGCGCCTTCTTTGAGCAGCAGCAGCTTATCGACGACGCTCAGCACCATGGTGCGATGGCTGACGATGATGACAGTGCAACCGCTTTGCTTGATGCGTGAGATCGAGGCCACCAGTTCTTTTTCGCCCTGATCGTCCAGGTTGGAATTGGGCTCGTCGAGCACCAGGAGCCTGGGGTTGCCGTAAATAGCGCGCGCCAGGCCAATGCGTTGACGCTGCCCGCCGGAAAGTACGCCGCCCGCCCCGCCAATGATGGTGTCGTAGCCATCGCTTTGGCGCAGGATCATTTCGTGCACGCCCGCCAGTTTGGCGGCAGCCACGATGAGATCGGGATCAGGATTGCCAAAGCGGCAGATGTTCTCGGAAATGGTGCCGTCGAACAGTTCGATGTCTTGCGGCAGGTAGCCGATATAAGGCCCGAGATCGACGCGATTCCAGGATTGAATGTCGGCGCCGTCGAGACGCACTTTGCCATTGATCGGCGGCCACACGCCCAAAATGGTGCGAGCCAGCGTGGATTTGCCAGAAGCGCTAGGGCCGATCACGCCCAGCGCATCGCCGGGGTTGAGATCAAAACTGATGCCGCGCAAGACCGGCGCGCGCGCGCCGGGCGGCGTCACGAAGACGTTTTCCAGCGTGAGCCGGCCTTGCGGCGCGGGCAAGCGCATACGTTCCGGCTCGGTGGGCACTTCATCGAGCAGTTTGGTGAGGCGGTTGAATTGATCGCGCGCGGTGATGAAGCCGCGCCAACTGCCCACCAGTTTGTCGATCGGGCCCAGCGCTTTGCCGAGCAACAGCGAACCGGCGATGATCATGCCGGGCGAGATTTCCTGCGCCAGCGCCAGATAGGCGCCGAGGCCGAGAATCAGCGATTGAATCGTCAAACGAAAGGTGCGCGAGATGGCGCCCAGGCCCCCGGCATATTGGCTGGCGTCGGATTGCAGCGCCAGCGACTTGTTGCTCAGTTGCTGCACGCGCCCGCGGATGGAATCCGTCATGCCCAGCGCCGCGATCACCTCGGCGTTGCGCATGTTGCTGATGAGTTGCGTATTGGCGAGGCCAGCGGCGGAGTTGGCTTCCTTCAGTTTGGGGGCGGTGGATTTTTCGGTGGCATAGGCGAGCGCCAGCATCACCAGCACCGAGAGCAGCGCAGAATGGCCGAACCAGGGATGGAACAGATACATCACAGTGATATAGATGAAAAACCAAGGCGCATCGAAAAAGGCCAGCGAGCCATTACTGGTGAGAAACTGCCGCAACGCAGCCAAATCGGAAAGCGGCTGAATGCTGTTCTTGCCTGCGGCGCTCAGCAGCGCCAATTTGAACGTACTGTTAAAAACTCGCTCGCGCAGCAAAAGATCAATTTTATTGCTGGCGGCGATGAGCACATAAGAGCGCACCCATTCAAAGGCGCCCAATGCGATCAGGAGCGCTGTCAACAACACGGTGAGGCCAACCAGAGTGGAATAACTGCCGCTGCCCATCACCCGGTCATACACTTGCAGCATGTACAGCACGGGAACGAGTTGCAGCAGGTTGGCCGCGAAAGAGAAAAAGCCAGCGTAAATAAAGTGTTTTTTTACCCCGCTGAGGGTATCCAGCAGTTCCTTGCGGCCTTGCTCGTTACGGGAGAGAAGACTCATGTAAATTGCGCTCGTATCGTGTGCCGCACCGAACAGTCATCGTGGGCCGGGGCGGGCCGGGTTGATGACGCAAAGGCTCGTGCAGCAGCCTGCGTCTGTATGAAAATCGCCGACACCCTGTGACTGCGGCGCGGACCCTAAAGTTGGGGCTGAAGCTGATAATTCAACATCCCCTCATTGATCTGAAAACGATCTGGAAACTGGCTGCGCCCTCAGGGCGGATAAAAACAAGCGGCGATTGTACTCGCCTGTGCGGCTCAGCTAGAACTGGTTCATGGCGCGTTTTGCAGGCAATTACAGTTCTTGTACGCCTTCCGCCAAGGCTTTGAGCCGGGCGAGATCGGGAATCTCCAATTCCTGAGAACCGGCGCGGCGCAGCACATCCTGGTTTTGCAGCACCTGGAATACGCGGGTGACAGTCTCGCGCGAGAGGTTGAGCATGATGGCGATTTCCATGTGCGTGGGCGGGTTGCGAATGCTGCCTCGCAGCAGGCTGCGGCTGCCTTCCGGCAACAATTCCCACAATTGGCAGCACACGCGCTGCGAGATGTTGGGCATCCCAAGCAGCGTGCGCTGCTGGCTCATCTGCCGCAGGCGCTTGGCGAGCCGCTGGCCCAGCGCGGTGACAGTGGCCGAATGCTCCATGGCGTGGTTGCGGAAGTCATCGAGGGGAATCGACACCACCACCGACGGCGTCAGCGCGATCACGTACTCGGGCTGCGGGCCGTAGTCAAAAAGGCCCAGCTCGCCACAAAAATCGCCGCGATCGACGAAATATAGTCCCACTTCGCGCCCATCAACGGTAAAATCCACCGCTTGCAAACGCCCCTCGAACAGCAGGCACAAACGGTTGGCCTCAAGGCCCGCGCTGAGCACTACCGAACGCCGCGCATGTTTTTCGTAAACCGCCGCCTGCGCCAACGCCATCAAGGCTTCTTGGGTAAGCGGCTTGAGCAGCGGAAAGAAGCTGAGCAGCTCTGGCGTAACATCCATACGGTGGCGAGAACTCTGTCGCCCATGGTGCTCGGGCAGTGGGCGGTGATTATAAGTGCCTGATCTGAATAGGCAATCGCAGAAGGATGAGCAGATGTGACGGCAGTCACTCGGTGAGCGGGCATGTTTTCGATAGAATGTCAGGCTCAATTTTTGTAATTGCGTAACGCGCGCTGCGGTCTTTAGCGCTGGAGCAAACCCCGTGTGGATAACACGAACGAGGCCCACCATGCCGACAAAAGCGCTCAAACGAGCAGCGATCACACAAGCAGCAATCAAGCGAATAGCGCAAGGATTCCTTCTCGGCGGCCTGTGTCAGGCTGCCGTGGCATGGGCCTCCTCTGGCGCTGAGCAGCAGGCCAGCGCTGCCGTGGGGCAGGTCAACCTGGTGCTTGGCAAGGCGGTCATCGTTCATGCCAACGGCGCAAGCGAGCCGGCGAAAACCGGCCTTGCCGTGAAGGTCGGCGATCGCGTGGAAACGCAGAACAACGCGCATGTGCACATCCGTTTTGTTGATAACGAACTGGTGAGCGTGCGTCCGCGCAGCCGTCTGGAGATTCAGCGCTATGACTACCGCGCCGATGACCCCGCCGCCTCCATGGTCAAATTCAACCTGATCGAAGGCGCCGCCCGTGCGATTTCGGGCGATGCCGCCCAGTCCGCGCGGCAGAATTTCCGCTTGAACACCCCCGTGGCCGCCATCGGCGTGCGCGGCACCGATTTTGAAGTGAGCGCGGGTCAGCGCGAAGCGCGGGCGCTGGTCAATGAAGGCGCCATTGTCGTGGCGCCCTTCTCCGCCACCTGTCTGGTCGAAGCCTTCGGCCCTTGCACCGAAAACGGGCTGGAATTGGCCGGTGGCGCGCAACAGATGGCGCTGGTGATGGCAGATTCTGCGCCGGTGCTGGTGGCCATCAACGGCGGCGCCACCGAAAATTTCCTGGCCAGCGCCGCCGTACACGCGAATGATGACAGTGGCAATGGCGATAACGGCGCCAGAGTTGTCGCGGTGGCGCCTGAACCCAAAAAAGACAGTGGCGGCGGCGATATTGTCATCGAAGCGGTGCCTACGCTGGCGTCAGTGGCAGGTACGGAGCAGGCGTTTGACCGGGTGCGGCGCGCACCGCTGCCACCGCTGTCACCCGAGATATTGGATCCTAAACCCTTCTCTTACACGCCAGGCGCGCCCTTGTCCGCCGCAGAACTCACCGCCAACCAATTGGTGTGGGGTCGTTATGCCGACACCGCCTCGATCGATCTCTTGACCCTGCCCGCCGGCAGCATTACCGCCTCGGCGAGCCGCCAGGCCACCGTCAGCGATCTCAGCCGGTATGGCTCTTATGTGCTGTACCGCCTGGAAGAAACCGGCAGCAATCAAGTCCAATTACAGACACAGCCAGGCTTGGTACTGGGTTTCGATCTGAAACAGGCGCAAGTCTTTTATACCCGTGGCGACGCGGCCAATGCGGTCGATGTGCTCGGCGGCTTGCTCAACATTGATTTTGACCAGGGCCGTTTCGACACCCGCCTGTCGCTGAGCCAGGAACAGTTGGGCGCGCTCACCCTCAGCAGCCAGGGCAGCATCAGTTCAGGCGGCTATTTCAATGACGATCACAGCGTGGCGGGTCAAATCGTCAGCGGCGCTGTCAGCCTGGATGGCAAAGAAGCTGGCTATCTCTTCGAGAAAACGCTCGAAAATGGCCTGCTCCAAGGTCTCACCTTGTGGGGGCGGACACCCTGATGTCTAGCCGCGATTCCGAACCTGGCTTGCACGGCAGCCTGGCGCTGGTTTTCAGCCTGCGCCCGCCGCTGACGCGCGTGCTGGCGCTGGGCTTGGCCGCGTTGGTGAGCCTGCTGCTCACCGCTGCGCTGCGCCAGCCGTTGCAGGTGTTCGAGGCGCAGGTAGGCGCGCTGGGTTGGACTTTATCCCCCGATACCGCGCCAGAACAGCGCGTCAGCATCATCGCCATCGACGAAAAGAGTATCGAGCAACTTGGCGCCTGGCCTTGGCCACGGCAGACCTTCACACAGCTTGCCACGGCGCTGCGCGGCTACGGCGTGCAAGCGCAGCTTTATGACATCGTGTTCCCCGAACCCAAGGCTGGCGATGACGAATTCGCCCAGGCGCTTGGCGCGGGCAATGCCGTGCTCTCGCAAGTGCCGACGCTCGGCAGCGATCAACTGGTGCGCACCGGCACGCTGACCCACGCGCTGAGCGGCCTCGCCTGCAACGCACAAAGCGCGAGCGCCACCGGCTACATCGCCAATGCCCCCGCCTTTGCCGCCATTCCCAAAGGCCAGATCGCCTTGCGCGTCGATAGCGACGGCGCCGTGCGTCAAGTACCGGCCTATGCCTGTGTCGATGGCAGGGCCTACCCTGCCCTGGCGCTCAGCGCCTTCATTACCGCCGCAGGCGCTATCACCGCCGCAGGCGCTGCCGATTGGAGCGCCGAACGCGTACCCGGCGACACGCTGTTGGGGCCAGCCGCGTATCTGCATCTGGGCGCTTACCCTGGCTTGTCTCTGCCGCTCGATGCGGGCGGCAGCCTGCGCGTGTCCTACCAGCAAGCGCCCGAGGCGTTCCAGGCCTTCTCCGCGGTAGACATCATCAACGGCACGATCGACCGCGATCTGCTGGAAAACACCTGGGTTTTGATCGGGTACACCGCCTTTGGTTTGGTCGACATCGTGCCCACGCCGTACCAGGGCGCAGCACCAGGTGTGGAAATTCAGGCGCGTCTTCTCACCAGCCTGCTCGATGGCCGCGTTCCCTACCAGCCGAAGGCGGCGCCGCTGCTTCAGATTGCGCTGAGCCTCGCGTTTGCGGGCCTGCTCGCGGGCGTGGCCTCCGCCCGCCGCGAAAAGATCGGCGTGATCGCTCTTGCTTTTTGCGCCATGGCGCTGCCGCTGGTGGCGCTGGCGGTGCATGTGGCGGTGCTGCGCAGCTATCAGGTTTGGCTGGGCTGGATTGATTCCGCCAGCTTCGGCATGTTGGCCGCGGGTTCTCTGCTGGTGCATGAGTTCGCCCGCGTGCGGCGCGAACGCAACCGCGTGCTATCCAATCTCAGCAGTTACCTGCCTGTGAGCGTGGCGCAAGAAATCGCCTATTCCCTGCCGAATTCCAACATCCAGGCACGCCGTCAATCGGTAACGCTCTTGAGCGCGGACCTGCGCAATTTCTCCGCCTACGGCGAAGCCCGTCTGCCGGAAGAAAGCGCCGCGATTCTGCATTTTTTCTTTACCAAGGCCACCAGCATCATCGAGGCGCATCAAGGCCGTGTGCACGAATTCAAAGGCGATGGCCTCATCGCGCTGTGGGATGAAGCCAGCGACAAGGCCGCCCGCCATGCGCTGGCCGCCGCGCAGGAAATGCAGCAGGAAATCCAGGCGCTCTTGCCCGATACCGCGCCCAATGGCCTTGAGCCGCTGGTGCTGGGCATCGGCATCGAACAAGGCCCGGTGCTGATGGGCTCGATCGGCCCCGCGCAGCGCCGTACTCATGCGCTCCTGGGCGAAACTGTCACCATCGCGCTGCGCATTCAGGAAATGACCGCCGAATTGGCGCAGCCGATCCTGGTCGGCACCCGCGCCGCGCGACAACTGCCGAGCGAGGCCCTGGATTCGCAAGGCAGCTACCTGCTCGATGGCTTGAAAACCCCTCACATCCTTTATGCGCCGCGCAGCAGCGGCAAGCCACGCGGCCAGGCGGCGCTCAAGCTGCATCTGGGTGGCCGTGGCTGAAGCCTCTGGTGAGCGCCCGCAGCCAGGAACTAGACACTAAGAACTAGATCCAAAAAGTTGTTGCTAATAAGAAGTAGCGGCTTCATAAAGCCGAAGTAACAAATTAAAACAATTTTTTTGTCCAAATCGTCACCTATCTGGGTTTAATGCGTTTCATAAGCAACAAAAATCTGGTTGACTAGCCAGTTTTCGATTTCGACTGAATTTTAAAATTTTCTGGCGGTTGTGTTTGAGACTTTCTGCACGCTCCTCCCTCTCACTTTTTGGTGTGCTGCTTTTGGCTGGCGTTGAGGCCAAGGCCGAATGCCCGCCGTTGAATGCGCTTTATCCGGCTACCGAGGCGGATTGGCCCGCGCGCCGCGCAGACATCGAAACACTGCTGCCCGCCTGCCTGCAAAGCGCCGAGTATTTTGCGCTCTTGGGCGCCGCCCGGCTCAATACTGGCGATGTATCCGGCGCGCTCGAAGCGCTCGAACGGGCGCTGCTGATCGACCCCAACCACGGCGGCGCGCAAGTTGATTACGCAGAAACGCTGTACCGCAGCGGCCAACTGTTTGCCGCGCTCGAACTCAATGGCGCCCTGCTTGCGCGTGCCGACCTGCCACCTACGCTCCAGGCGCCGCTGCGCGCGCGCCAAGCTGTCTGGGAGCGCGATCGGCGCCTGTTCAGCGGGCTGGTCGAACTGTCGGGCGGCTACGACAGCAACCTCAACGGCGCTCCGTCTACCAGTGAGTTTGCGCTTACTATCTCGGGAGAATCCGCGCTTTATACGCTCGATCCCCAATATCAGCCCAAGAGCGGCGCTTACGCCAATGCCCGCGTCGCAGGCTCCTACGCGGTCATCAGCAGTGAAGGCCGCCATGATCTGCTCGCCTCTGTGCGCGTCCGCAACAGCGCGGGCCACGAGTCCGACCTCGTGCAAGCCGATTGGCGCTATGGCTACACCCACGATTTCACCCTGCCAAACGCCACGCTGCTGGGCTGGGACATCACCGCGGGCACCAGTCACTTGCTTTTCGGCGGCAGTCCGCTGTACAGCGTGTTGGATCTGCGTAGCCGCCTCATGCTGCGCCGCGAATCCGGCTGCTCGCCGCTCCTTGAAGCCGCCGCTCAATACCAACGCTATCACGGCCAAAGCGTCATCAGCGGCGTGGAATCCAGCCTCGGCGGCGGCCTGCAATGCCAAAGTTTCACGGGCCGTGCGCGTCTGGACTTGGCAGGCGGCTACCTCATGAACGAAGCCAGCGACGCCGTGCGCCCAGGCGGTGATCGCAAAGGTTGGCGTATGCAGGCGAACTGGCAGTACCGCTTAGCGGCAGGAGCACTGGACCTGGGCGCCTCCTATGCCCGCCTGAACGACGCGCAAGGCTATAACGCCCTGCTCGATTACGGCGCCCGGCGCTCGGTCAGCAACTCCCAATTCCGCCTGCGTTATCAGCGCCTGCTAGGCAGCCACGCTCGCCTCTTTACCAGCCTGAGCCACCTCCGCCAAGACAGCAATCTCGTGCCCTTCAGAAACAAGGACACCGTGCTGGAACTTGGCCTTCAGCGCACGTTTTAAGAGTTTGCATCAGAACGATCTACACCCATATCGCACACACGGTCGAAGATCGTGGTAGCAAGGCGTGAACCGGCGGCTTTGACCGTCTGCCAGTCGTGCCAGCGAGAATCAAGGTTCTTGTATTCGCTGAGTTCGGTTTCTTCCAGGTCGTAGGGCAGTGCGTTGGCAAGCTGCACTTGCAACTGCTGCAATGGTGATTCCCCGCTTTTCTGCGGGTAAAGCCGGTCAAACGCTTGCAGTGCACGGGCAACACGTTCATCGCCCATATGATCGGCCAGGGCCACGAAATCAAGATAGTCTCGCGTCGCGTTGCGCTTGAGAATCAGAACGCCTTTGATGCGCAGAATCTCACCTTCAGTCGGCACGGTGATCCGCACACCGTGGTAGTCCACCACGGTCGTTTCCAGGGGAGCGTCGCGGATAAGCTGGCGCACACCGGTTTCAATGCCATCGAGGCTGCCGAGGATTTGCACCGGGCGCTGCACACGAGCCGTCTTCCAGCCTGCAACCGACTCAAGCTCGGCCAACACCTCCTCAAAGCGATGGCGCAGATCGGTTAGCACATGGTCGGCGTCAAATGAGAAACGGTGCTCGGCATGAATTGCCGAAGCAGTTCCGCCAACCAACACGGCATTCGGCAGGATACGCTGGAGCCGCGCCGCCGAAGACAAGACAAGCTCCCAATCAGGCAGCGCTGCGGTGCTCTTGGGCATAGTGCATCCAGAAATGATGGCGTTGCGCGTAAGGATCACCAACGTAGGCATGGCAGACACGCGCCACTTTGTCCAGCAGGGTGCGGTCGGACAAGGCCGCACGGCGCAATTCAGCCCAATCCTGCCACTGGCCGCGCGAGATCACGTCATCAATGGCGGCGAGAGTAAAACGCTGATGGTTGAGATGACGATGCAGCATGATAAACAGCCCTACGATGGTTGCTGCGGCCATCTTGCGTGAGCGGTACGGTATAAAGCAACACGCAGGGCGTCACCCAAACAAAGACACCGTGCTGGAGCTTGGCCTTCAGCGCACGTTTTGAGGGTTTGCATTCGCTTTAGTAAAAGTGGCGTCTGCCAAACGGCCATTTGCCGGCCATAGTGCCAGCTATAGAAAAGTTCTATACAAAAATGTAAGGTAGAGGTATATCAAGAGGTACCATATGACGCAAACGGCCCCCATTTCCATCAACATCCGTGCCAAGGCACGGCAGCGCGATCTGATTGACCAGGCCGCCGCTCGGCTGGGGCGCAGTCGCTCGGATTTCATGCTCGAAGCGGCGTGCAACAAGGCCGAAGACGTACTGCTCGATCAAACTTTCTTTGTTCTGGAGAAGAATGCCTTCGCGGCGTTTCAGGCCATGCTTGATGCACCTCCCACGTCGGGTGAGCGTTTACGCCAATTCCTGGCCACTAAATCCCCCTGGGATAAATGATGCGCCTGGAAACGCTGACGCCACCCGCTCCGATTACCGAAAGTCACGATCTAAGCCGGTTCTGTTCCGGTGTTTTATCGCTGGACGAATGGCTGCAAAAACGCGCGCTCAAGAACGAGAGGGCTTCAGCCTCCCGCACCTATGTCACCTGCGATGGCGCCCAGGTAGTGGGGTATTACTGCCTGGCTGCCGGAGCCGTAGCCCTGCAAGAAGCGCCCAAAAAACTGGCGCGTAACATGCCTAATCCCATTCCCGTCATGGTGTTGGGTCGGCTGGCCATCGACCAGCATTACCAGAACCAAGGTATTGGCAAAACGCTGCTGCTGGATGCCGTGCGCCGTTCCGTGCAGGCGGCGCAGATTGCGGGGGTATCCGCACTGCTGGTTCACGCCCTGTCCGATGCAGCCAAGCGATTTTATCTTGCCCAAGGGTTCAGCGAGTCCCCCGTCCAACCAATGACGCTCTGCTTGGCGCTGGGAGCGCTAAAGAACCTTCAGTAGTTTCCGGTAGATTGCGGCAAACACAGCGTCATCGGTTCAATTTTTTCAAACTAAAACAAGCAGTTAAGAGGCGTAGTTAAGGCCAAAATTTATTGCTTGCAATGTTTTACAGGGCTGCGGTATCGTGCGCGGCCTACTCATGGTGCCGATTAGGGCGCTATGGTTGAGAAAGACACACGGCTGTTGTGTTGAAGGGCGCTGGTTTTTGAAGAATGAAGCGAGCGTGTGATGGCAATCACACCGCGCTTGAAACTCCAAAGAGTAGTATGCGAACCGTTCATGACAGCTTGAACCCTGCAAAGCCTGAGAAAGCCCGAGCTTGTAGCGTGTGAATTAACGCAGTTCCATTAACCAACAACCCGTTCGACTGTTTGACCCAATAATTTTTGACCCCACGCCCTGCATCCATCAAAGGAGATATAAAAATGGCGTCTATTACCCCCGCAGCAAGACTTGAACTTACCGCAGTAGCCATCGCCATGTTCAATGGCGTTGTGCCCGGCAATGACGACGTGCGCGATAGCCTGGTCGCTCTGGTACAGGCAGTGGAAGCCGGCGCCTCCGCTAAAGATCTCGCCAATTATTTGGCAACCACACCGTATTTCAGCAGCGGCCCCTTCAGCGCCTACTCGCCGTTGCAGACCAACACCGATTTCGCCCAAGCGGCCGTGAACAAGCTGGTTGCCTCTAATGCACCTGCAAGCGCCAAGCAATTCGCTTACGATTTCGCCCTCTCCGCTCTCAATGGCGGCGCCACCAAGGCTGAAGTGCTTCTCATGGCGGTAGAAGCGTTGCTGGCAACCGACGAAGCCGACTTCGCCAGTTCCAAGGCGGCGTTGATCGATCAAGCCGATAAAGTGATCAAGTATGCCCTTACCCCTACCGACGATCACGAATTGAAGATCGGGGTTGATACCATTTATGGTACCGGTGGCGATGACACCTTCACCGCTCCTCTCGCGCAGAACAAGGTAGGCCAGGTGGTAAACACCCTCGAAAGCGGCGATTCCGTCGATGGCGGTGCCGGTCACGATACCCTCAATGCCGTGATCACCAGTTCCCAGAGCGCCTCCATGCTTGTCGCTCCCGCCATTTCCGCCACCATCAAGAATGTGGAAGTGCTCACGTTCCAGTCACAGTTCAACAATACCGATACTGGTTTGTATTCTACTGTAAGTAATTTTAGTGACTATAACCCTACGGTACCGGTTCCTAACCAGGGCTATGCCGTTGCTGGTGCCATACAAGGCAACCACTCGCACATCGACGCGCAAAACCACAGCGGCGTGCAGGAATATTGGGATCTCAACAGCCGCGCCGATCTGCAGATAGAAGACATCCGTCAATTGCCGGAAGAGTTGCTGTTCGGGATGCGCCAAACCGATCCTTTCGCCAGCTACCTGGTTTACTTCGATCCCGCCCAGGTCAACGGCGATCGCGGCACGCGTTCCAACTCCAAGCTGACGCTGACCATGCGCGACAACGTCAACCCCAGCAGCGAAATGGCCAACCTTCAAGTAGATGGCGTGGGCTTCAAGCTGAATGGCGTGATCCACGACGTGCGTTCCACCGCCGTCGGTAACGCTAAGACCTATGCGGAATTCGCCAGCGCGCTGCAAGCCGCGCTGACGGCTGCGGGCCTGACCACGATCAACGTTACCTTCAATGTGGCCAGCAACAGCGTTACCCTCACCGATTCCGCCGGCGGCACCTTTGAATCACGTGGTCTCTCCTGGGTGGATAACCTCACCCCGCCAGTGGGCAACATCATGTGGGACGTTTCCCCTGGCGACCCGGTTCTCGGCCACCTGCCGGTCACCACCAAAGTGGTGCTTGATGCCGTAGGCCGCACCAGCCAAGGCGGCACGCTGGACATCGGCTCCATGGGCCAGGGCGGCGTCGAGAAATTCGATGTTCAAGTGGATCGCGATAGCTGGTTGACCTTCATGACCTCGCGTGAATTCATGGGCCATAGTAATACCAGCGTCCAATTCTATGACCCTGAGAACTACCTGTACGGTGCCACCAACGACCACCTCGAAACCGTTACCCTGACCAGCATCGGCAGCAAAGGCAACCTGAGCATTGGTAGCCTGATCGAAGAGCGTCTCGACGGTCGTATGGTCAATGGCCTGCAGGATGTGCGTGAAGTGTTGAACACGGGCTTTACTGGCAAGTTGAACTACGGCGTAGTGCTGACCGATGAGTCGGAAGAACACTATCTGGCTCATGCTGCCGGCCCAGTCATGTTCACCTACGAAGGTGGTGCCAAGGACGACAACATCACTATCAGAGATGCCAGCACGGCGGGCATTGTTTCCGGTGATCCTGATTTCAACATGACGGTAAGCATGGGCGCGGGCGACGATCGCTTGAACATCAAGGTGCCTACTGTCAGAAACGTCAGCGTGGATGGTGGCACCGGCAAGAATGTCATCGCCGTGGCCGAAAGCCATGGCACGAAAACTGCTGATACCTTCAAGAGCTTCAAAAACTTCCAGACCTACGAAGACGAAGGCACCACCAACAACACGCATAACTTTACCTCGATGCTCGGCGTCACCCAAGTGAACGTGGCCACGGAAGGGGGTGTCAATACGACGATCCAGCATTTGGCTGCCGATGCCGCCGTGACGATTACGGGCAAGAACCAAACCCGTTATGTCGAAACAGGCAACAAAAGCAACACAGACCAGAAGTTTGGCAAGGTTGATATTCAATCCGCTCTCGTCACTGATACCGATAAGACGGTGCGCGTCACGCTGGAAAACACTGCGCGCATTGGGGTTGTTGCGGGCGTTGCCAACCAAGGCGTGCTCGCTGTCGATCAGTTGAGCGTCAGCAACTTCAGCGCCACGGATCTCAGCCAAATTCGCACCCTGGAACTGGTATCCGCTGCCACGAGTCTGCGTCAGCAGGTCAACGAAGTGGGCACGATCACCGCGCCGCAGGTGGATAACTTCATCCTGTCCGGTACCCAGGCGCTGCATATCCGCATCGATAGCGCCGCTAACTCCGACGACCCCATTACCTCGAATCGTCGTGACATGACGGTTGACGGCTCCGAGCTGAAAGGCGACCTGGGCTTGGTGATTGATGCTGGGTTGGCTTCCGCGGTTGATGCCGCCACCAATGTCACAGTTGGCGATCTGTTCCTCGTTGGCACCACCCGCACCAATGATGTTCTGACTTTCAACGGTACTCGATTTCACCTCGATAGTAAGGGAAACAAAGTCATAGACCCCTCGGCCGTCTTGAAACTGACGGCGGATACCCACGTCTCCGGCTTTGAAACCGTGCGTTTCAACGACACCAAGGGAACGGTGGATGTCATCAATTTCTCGGGCGTAACGAAAGCCTACAGATTGGGCGATGTCAGAACCGACGGCATAGCGGCTACCGATACCGATCCTTCGCTCCGCTACGACAATGCCTATGGCAAGATCACCGGCGACTTCACGATGACCCACCTGCAAGGCGATGCCAGCATCGTGATCGACCAGGTCGCGCTGAATGCAGGTGTCGTAGGCGGCGTACCTGCACCTACCCAGTTGGCCTTCATTGCCGCTGGTCAGTCCACGGCCAGCGTGCTGCATCTCAATCTCTTGGATGCTGAAAATGCGCCTGGTACGCTGTTCATTCAGGACTTCAGAACGGTTGATGTAACGCTGAGCGATAACGTTCACACTGCGGGAGCGGATGATGATGCCTATGTTCTCGACTTCAACTTCGCTGACCGCTTTGGCGTCGACAAAGACGGCAAGAACGTAGAGCGTGTTGATGTCGCCACGGGCTACAAGCCCAAGGATGTCTTCACCAATACCTTGGTTCTCCATGGTGGTGGCGACACGGGACAGCCGGGATATGAAGCAGCAGTGGCAACAAAAGGTGTCGATAGCGTTGATCTTGGCGTACTGACCAACGTACTGCATACCATCGATCTGAGCGATTACAAAGGCTTGACGAAGTTTGAGATCGACAGCTATGACGAGACGTTCAACGGTGACAACGGCACGATCGAAAACGTCATCATCAAGATGAACGGTTATGGTTCGCTGATTGAAGAAAAAAATATTGGTGGTGCTGACAAAAATCACGTCACCTACGTCTTCACGCAAGATCTGGTGGCCCGTGATGCCAACTACGGCAGCCCTACGCTAATGCAGCCGGACTATAATGATGTGCAGATCACCGGGTTCCGTCCGATGGGTACGGTCGCCGTCCCTGTTGGCGGCTCTACGGTGGGCAATGTCTCGGTTCTTGATTTTAGACCCTTGGCTGCCCTGGGTTTCCATCAAGGCAATATGCACATGGAGAGCGTTTTTGGCCATACTCTCATTACCGCAGATGTGAGCCTTGGTCTGAACCTTGAGATCTGGTTGGTTGGGATAGATCCTGCCTCGCTGACCATCGGTGATAACTTCATCTTCGGTTAACAAGCAGACAACCAAGCCCGGCTGAGGTAGCGCCTAGCCTTACCTCAGCCCACTTGGCTTATCGCAAGCAGTAAAAGAAAAGGGGTTGTGCGCAAGCACAGCCCCTTTTTCTATTTCTACGAGAATGACAAGGTACCTGGAAAGCCCCGTAGGCTTGAAGGCCAACAATCATCCGTATGGCTGGCTGCCTCTTGCCGTGAAGCGCGCTCAGCGCTTTTGTGGTTGGCGCTTCATCCGGGAACTATAAAGCTGTGGCTTTTCCTTGATTTCACCCTGCCCATCCCGAACTTGCTGCAAATAACGCTTCTCCGCTTCCAGCACCATATCAGCGGCGGAAACATTGAACGCCTGACCGAGGCCGATCAGGGTGGTGATGGTAGGTTGGCGAATGCCGCGCTCCAGGCGCGAGATGAAGGTGCGGTCCACCCCCGCCTCAAACGCCAGCTCCTCCTGGGAAATGTCCCGCGTGCTGCGATAGTCGTGCAGAACTTCACCGAAAATCGTGCTGATATCTGGAGGCGGCGGGTGGTGGGACATGCCCGCACTTTCGGCGCGCGGTTGCCTATGGTCCACGGCCTATGGGCACGCTGGCTGTTTTCTGTTTGATCCCCAGTGGAGAAAACCCTTGTCTGCACAGCAGAATTGAGGGCAAGATTCACGCCAGCATGAAGTTCAGCTAAAGGGAGTTGGCAGCAGGTTAGCTGGAAGGATGAGGCGCAGCGTGATTAACGGAAACCCCATGAGCATTCCCAGAACAAGTTACGACAAAGACGTGGTGGCCTGGGCCGCCGAGCAAGCCGCACTGCTGCGCGCCGGCAAGTTTTCCGCGCTCGATGTCGAGCATCTGGCTGAGGAGATCGAAGACGTGGGCAAAAGTGAGCAGCGCGAGTTGTCCAACCGGATGGCGGTACTATTGGCTCACCTGCTCAAGTGGCAGTATCAGAGCGCACGGCGTGGCGCTAGTGTCCTGAGTTAGAAATTCGCAGACAAAATCGTTCGATGCTGGCGAGGATTGCATCGGCACTCTTGGCCCACACGAACGGCTTGGGGTTGGCGTTGTTGATTTCCAGATATTG